>JASLEN010000176.1 GCA_030151105.1 Dysgonomonas sp. | reverse complement strand
TCATTGCCTGTTCGTTGTGTGAAAGATGCACGTTAAATTGTCCATATAATATAAACAATCCCCATTTCTGATATTGAAGTGGGGATCGTTGTTTTTGAGATAATTATCTCCTTTTAATCTGCTTTTCGAAGTTGTACTGATCTTGTTCGGCTCTCGATTTGTCTATACGATAGAGCATAAATCCGAATACCTCGACAACTGTTTTTTGAGTGATCTGGTCAAAAAGTAAAATCTTATCCTCTGCCAAATCGGCAATGGTCTTGTACCAGCTCCACTTTCTACAAAAGTTTTGATATCCTTGAGAAACTGGTTTGCCTCCGCTTCCACCCGTAAATAGTGGTTCAAAGTCTTGTCTAAGTTTTTGTTTTTGAGCAAAAAAAAACTGACAAGAGGAAGCGCCTTATCACAAGTCATTTGCTGAAAAATATCTACACGTTTGGCAGATACATCCACGCTGTATTTTTCGGCAACAGGACGACAGAGAATGGAGAGCATTTGTGCCCACTTATTGTGTTCATCTTCATTGTTTAAGACAGCATCCACGTCCACCCATTCGCCCAAAGTCAGCTTGCTAGAGTCTGACATGAAATACTTTTCGCCTTCAATTTCGGTCACATATTGAGGTTCAACATCGGCATTGAATGCAAACGCTACAGCCTCCAAAATGGAATGATAAACTTCATGCGGAAACTCTTTCAAATCATTGATATTCAACTTGCAAATATCTGCTACATATTGCATCTTACCTTCTTGGGAATAAATGTCTTGGTGATTCCATTTTTCATAATCCATCATCTTTACTTCAGCCCAACTCGTTGGAACACTAATCTTTAGGTCTTTAATCTCAAATTCTTTCATTTTCTTATATTCAAATTAACTTAAACTTATATTCAACTTATAGATAAATGGGGTTGGAAGTGATGAAAAATGCTGCTGATTAAACCTTTTGAGATTCATCTAGTCATACTCTTGAATCTTAAAATTAACACATCATGGAAACGTTAAAAATTACACTTATCGCTTTGCTAATATTTCTATTGTCGAGCCCTCTGTGGGCACAAAAGAACTTTCGATTTGATGATTATGGAGAACCTCCTTTCAAGCCTGAATATTTTGCAATGGGTATTAGAATAGGTGGAGGTATTTCGTCAATGAGGGGTTTGGATGGGACAACTGTGCCTGGTTTGTATCGTGATATTTTGCCTTACAAAACAGGGGGTGTTGGTTCGTTAAGTTATACAATGACTGGTCAACTTATGTTTCATAATCAGTTGTTGCTCCAACTCAATTTTTCGATGTCAACTATTGGCACAGCCCTCAAAGATGATTTTGATAGGCGTACAATAACAGGAGAATTGTATCAAACGAGCTTGCTTGTAGGCTCGAAACATGGTGTGGGGCGAGTTAAAAATCTTAATTTTGTGTATGGTATAGGACCTTTTATGGGCATTGGAAGTGGTGGAGGTGATGGCGATATAAGTAGCTATGATTACGATGATGGTTCTATGCAGCTTTCGAAACTCGATATTGATAAATTTAATGTGGGTTTGTCTGCTATGGTTGGTTTTGAATATAAAGTAGTTTCATTCTCAGTTATTTATGATTATGGATTTGCTAATTTAGCTAAATCTGGAGCAATGAGAACATCAGGATTTAGGGCTGAATTAGGATTAATATTACCTTTAGGTTTAGATTATTGAAACATTTAAACACCAAACATCATGAAAAAAGAATCAGATTTTTATACAAAGTTCATCCTCACAGTGATAGCTGTCTTTCTGGGGATTTTAGTTTTTCAGAATTTCAATGTTGTCGAAAAGGCGAATGCCCATCCGTTACCATTGCCTCATGCCACTGATGGCGAGACAATAAAGGTAGATGTTGTAAGGATAGGAGGGAAGCCTATTTGGGGAAAAGTGCCTGTGGAAGTGATAAAATAATATCACTTATACTGTGCATACAACTCTTCAAAACGCTGATTAATAGCATGCTGAATGCGCTTGCTTTGGGCTGTGTAAACTTCTTCTGAGAGTGACTCTCTGTTGTTTATCAACTCTTCCATATCCATGCGTAAGTCGGTGATTTGTCGATCGTTATTTATTGCTTCGGCTGTTGCTCTGTCCATTTTCTTCGTTTCTTTGATTTTCAGAACAAAGTTAGGAATAAAAGTGATAGAAAGGGTATAAAAATAAGGCTGCAATTTTGCAGCCTTATTTAATTCAGGAAAATATCTCATTTATAGCTCAATAGTATTCATACTCATATTGGTAATGATATATAACTGTTGAATTATAAACCTCCCCATTTTCGTTAATGTCTTGGTTTACAATTACTCGAGTAGTAGGATTGTCATACTTATCCTTTTCTTCCTTTCTGAATTGGCGAAGAAACGGAGTCTCTTTAAAATCTTCGTCCTTGACAATTGTGCGGCTCGATGCGTTTGTTATTGGATAGTAGAATTGGTAGCTATAGTCATTTGCAAAGCCATCTTTGGTCAGATCATATGTGTATGTACTCTTGTTAGTTATATGTGTTGGATAGTCTTTGGAATACCAGTATTTACTTACAATGGCTTGTTTATCAGTATATTCTATAGTCGTATCGTTTACCTCATTAAAATAATCGTCTCTGGATTGTTTCGTTATTCTTCCCTTAGCATCTACCTCATAGCGAGTTGTTAAGTCGTTGATGTTTTTCTCAACAAGATAACCCATTTCGGAGTATTTTTTTATTTCTGTAGAATACCTATCTCCTGGTATCGCCTTTTCATTTTTACTATCCCAAGTTGAGTTAGAATACTGTTTTGTAGTTATACTTTTCAGTTTGCCATTGAGTGAGCTATCCTTACGCTCGGCTACGAAAGTGGGTTTTTCGGTTATTTCTTCATCTTTCTTTTTTTCGCTTTTGGTGCCATCATGGTAAGTAATGTCCCTCGTTTCTAAATTGAAAATAAATTTTTGGAGTGGAGAAGATATAAGTTTAGTCGATTCAATCCTATATTTTAACAATATGTTATTCTTAATATCTTTTTCAAAAACCTCTTTAATTGTGGTATCACTCACTTTTTGTTCTTCAGCAGCTCTGCTCAGAGATGCTGAGGATGCAGTTGATTTGGGATCAAAGATTTCAAAATATTTATTGTCATAGGTTTCTTTGCTTATAGGCTCTAAAGTTTGCATACTCTCTCCTTGATAATAATAGTGAATCCATTTTTTAAGTTCATTATCATAACTGCATTTATAGTAATATATGTATTCAACTGATTCACTATCAGTGTCAAGTCTGTATCTCTTTTGGGTGTGCTCTAGCAATCTATTGTTATTGGCAAACACCTTTTCATCTTGGATGTTCTTTCTTGCAATATATTTATCTTCTTGCCAGATATATCGGTAATCAGTTTGTTTAGTTGCCATCCCTTTTTTGTTGAATTCGTAGACGCTATGCTTGTAAGAGTCTCCAAAAATTAGCTCATCATTCACGATAGATGGTCTACTGTACTGTGTGATAGTAGCGGTTTTTACATCAGCTACCATGCCTAGAGCCTCTTTGTCTGTTTGGACAACTTGGTAGTCATCATCATCATAAGGGTCATATTCCTTGTCACTATCGCTACAACTTCCCAAAAAGCAAAGTGCCCCTAAAAATAGAAGTAAGTGTAATATTTCATGTTTTCTCATAAGTGTTTATTCTTTAAGTTTATGGTTATCAGTCAAAGATAAGGAAAAGGTGTAATACAAAACAAAATAAGGCTGCAATTTCGCAGCCTTATTTAATTCGGAAAAATATCTCATTTACTTATTCGCATCCACAACCATTTTTGCTTTTGGGAAAATAAAAGCCCGAATCAAAGCGTTTAACATTTGTACCCTCTGGAATAATGTTGTCGCAACAATTCATATTCAGTGGTCGCCATAGTGGATATTTAGTTCTACACTTACACAGATAATCAATGAGTTGAGCCTTCAAAAGGTCGGCATCATCTTTCACCCATCTGCGCAATTGGGCAATGTCTTTCACATCCACGCCTTTGCTGTTTTCGCTCTCTCTGATGGTTACACCTTTGTTGGCAATGGTAGCCCAATGAAAAGGAAGTGCTTGATAAACAGCATAAAAAGAGAGTGCTGGAGCAACCTTGACCACAAGCGCACTATTCTCTGTGGTGAGAGAATTATCTAAAATCTGCTGTTTGATTTCGGTCAATAGTGGTTCGCCCAAAACTGGCTCAATATGAAGCTCTTGCGCAATACAAATATAAGGCAAAAATTCCTCTATCATCACATTAGAAGTGACGGGCGAATGCAGCTTAAAAAGCTCTTCGTTGATGATGGGAGTTTGTAAAAATTCGTTTTCTGGATTCATTTCTCTTCTTCGTTTTGAGGGTTTGTAGATTCAGTTTGTTGCATTTCGGAGATGATGTCAAGTTCTTCTATTTCAATACATTTGTATCCATTATTAATTACAAATGTATTCAATGT
>JASLEN010000170.1 GCA_030151105.1 Dysgonomonas sp. | reverse complement strand
TAACGAGCGAGTGTAATGGTATTTTTCCAAGAAAGAACAAACTTAAGCTTTATTATGATAATTGTCAAGTAATTATAGTATTTTTTCAACAACACATTGTAGTTGACATAGACTCTAGGTTTTATTAAGGTCAGATATTATTGTATCATACATGTAAACTCATAGTATATTAACCGTACAACACAAGTTTTCAAGCACAAACCCAATGTACCCCTATATAATAAAAGATGTTAACATTCGTAACAACACATTTATAGAATGTGGAAGTCCTGTTATTAGTATTCTCCCTGAAAATAGGGCACATAGAGGAGCTGTACATAAGAATATACGAGTTGAGAAAAACGACTTCAGATTATCTACTCCAAAAGACATTGCGATACAAGCTAAATCTGTAGACAATCTAAAAATAACAGATAATATCTTTTCTTCAAAAAACAATTCTATTATTGAAGAAGATCAATTAATAAAGGTGCTATATTGTACCAATGTAAAAATCTCTAAGAATAAAAAACAATAAATATTTAACCTAAATCAATATCATAAAATAAAGTTTTTCAAAATGAAAATTAGTAAATTCTTATCTAGAGCCATAATCGTATTGCTCTCTATCTACTTTTTCACTAGTTGTAGCCCCGAGAAAATCGAAACAACAGAATCATCAAACGACCTTGTCGCTGATACTCTAGCCACTAGTTGGGACGAGGGTATGCCATTAGGCAATGCTGTTATCGGCTCTCTGGTGTGGAAGAATGGAGATAACCTTAGGCTTTCACTAGATCGTACAGACTTGTGGGACTTACGCCCAATGGACAGTATATCGGGCGAAAACAATCGTTTCGCTTGGGTAAAGGAACAAGTAGATAAAGGAGATTACCTACCAGTTCAGAAAAAGTATGACCATCCCTACGATGCACTGGCAGCACCCTCTAAAATACCTGGAGCAGCATTAGAAATAGGTTTGAGTAAAATAGGTTCACCTAATCATGTGCAGTTGTTTCTCAACAATGCACTCTGCGAAATGAACTGGGAGAATGGAACTACGATGAAAACCTTTGTTCATGCGACTCAACCTGTAGGTTGGTTTATGTTCGAAAACTTGACCGAAGAATTAGATATTCAACTCGTGACTCCAAAATATAGTGAAGGAGATACATTAAAGAGTATGGGGCCTGTAGTAGGACTAGACCTCAGACGATTGGGATACACTCAAGGTGAAGTTAAAAAAGGAGCAAATAAAATAACCTATCATCAAAAAGGACAAGATGGATATTACTATGATGTAGCTGTGCAATGGACTAAAAAAGGCGAGAACTTATACGGTACATGGAGTATCACAACATCGCTAGTGCCTGAAAAAGCGGAAGAGCTAACCCAATCTGCACAGGATAGGGGCATTGCCAAAGACTATAAAGAGCACATGAAATATTGGAGCAATTATTGGGCTCAATCTTCTATTACGCTGCCTGATGCAGTCTTGCAAAAACAATATTATAACGAAATGTACAAGTTTGGGTCAGCAACACGTGAACACTCCTATCCCATTTCGCTGCAAGCTGTATGGACTGCCGACAATGGCAAACTGCCACCTTGGAAAGGCGATTATCATCACGACCTAAACACGCAGCTAAGCTATTGGCCTGCTTATACAGGGAACCATTTGAGTGAAGGTTTAGGGTATTTGAATACATTATGGAATCAAAAAGATGTATATAAAAAATACACAAAGCAGTATTTTGAGGTAGAGGGACTTAATGTACCAGGTGTTTGTACACTTCTGGGTGAACCTATGGGTGGTTGGATTCAGTATTCCATGTCGCCAACAGTGAGTGCATGGCTATCACATCATTTCTATTTGCATTGGAAATACTCTGGAGATAAACAGTTTTTAGAGCAAAAGGCTTATCCATTTATTAGTGAAAGTGCTACTTTCTTGGAGAATATGACAAGTCTAGATGAGAAAGGTGTTCGAAATCTGCCACTCAGCTCAAGTCCTGAGGTAAATGACAATTCCATTAAGGCGTGGTTCAAAGATATGACCAATTTCGATAATGCTCTTATTCATTTTATTTTCAAAGCAGCTGCTGAAACAGCTCAGGAATTAGGGAAATTGGAAGAAGCCAAACATTGGGCAAATCTAGAGAAACAACTTCCAGCGTACGACTTAGATGAAGATGGAGCATTGACTTTTGCCAAAGGACACCCATACAATGGTTCACATCGTCATCTTTCGCATGCCTTAGCAATACACCCTCTAGGTTTGATGGATTGGGCTGATGGTGCAGAAAGTCAAAAAACGATTAAGGCAACTTTAGATAAGATAGAAAGCTTTGGACCAGATTATTGGACAGGATATACCTATTCGTGGTTTGGAATTATGAAAGCTCGCACCTTAGATGGAGAAGCTGCTTGTCAGTATCTTAAAGATTTTGCTAAATATTTTTGCCTATCAAATACCTTTCATGCTAATGGAGATCAAACTGTTTCTGGAAAATCCAAATTCACCTATCGACCTTTCACTCTCGAAGGCAACTTTGCTTTTGCATCAGGTATCCAAGAAATGCTGATACAGAGTCATGCAGACTACATTCATATTTTTCCAGCTATTCCTAGTAGTTGGGAAACTGTTTCATTTGACAAGTTAAGAGCAATGGGTGCTTTCTTAGTTTCGGCAGAAAAGAAAGAAGGAAAAATTGTTTCTATAAAAGTGGAGTCAGAGCAAGGGAATAGATTGAGAATGAAGTCTCCATTCTCGAGTAAGAGAGTATTAGTGAATGGAAAAGAATATACTATATCTGATAATGGTATGATAGAAGTAGATACGAAAAAAGGAGAAATAGTTGTTTTGATGGAAGCATAGATGCCAACGAGCTATCCATGTGTTAAGATAATGTAATATTAGAGAAAAACTAATAATATATCAGTTAGAGAAAGAGGATGCTACTTTTGTAGCATCCTCCGCTTTATACTATAACAATTTATTGAATAAACCTTTTAAAAGAAAAACTTTCAACCTGCGGAGCGGAATGCTCTCGTTTCATTATTCTTTTTATATCTTCAAGAACATCTGGAAAATAGCGAGATAAATCTGTTTGTTCACGAGGATCTAATTCCAGATTAAATAATTTAATCTGTTCATTTCCATTTTGCAAATCTTCAATCAAACCCTTCCATTTGCCTTTGCGCACAGCAACAGAACCTCCATTGCCATCCACAAACTCCCAATAGAGGGCTTCATGTTCTTTTTGCACTTTACCCATAAATGTTGGCAACATACTAATTCCATCCGTTGGAGGAGTAGCTACTTGAGCCACATCACAAAGCGTAGGCATCATATCCCAAA
>JASLEN010000153.1 GCA_030151105.1 Dysgonomonas sp. | reverse complement strand
TTTCAGCCCACGAGTTTCGGTAACAGACATCAATACCGTACACGATAATATGGTGAAGGTGGACGAGTGGACAGGGCTCTAATATCTTTCTCGGTGCTGAATTAGCTCTTATCTATAAAATAACAAATGCCTACATTCTTAGAGTGTAGGCATTTGTTATTTTTCATTTTAAGTTCAAAATTTATCTTCCAAAAAGTAGCAGCATTATTCCTGTTACTACAATTATGAATATGATCGAAAAAGAGCAAGCTATGAGAAAGTTCTCATAATCGTTGCCATCCAGATATTCCCAATAGTCAAGTTTGCGCCAAAAGGTGTGGAGAAGCTCTCTTATCTTAGTCATGTTTATGTTTCAAGATGTAGAAGTTTTTTGAATATTCGGTCGATAAAACATCGATATACGAATGTGGATAATAAAACTGCAACATCCTACACCAGATAACATGTTGTATAGCACTAAGCCTCTATTTCTTGAACTTTTTGTATAAAAAGTGCTTCCATTTTTCTTCGTCAGCACCCGCCTCAAACATATCGTAGCGTGCCATTGTGAAAAACAAATCGGACAAACGATTGACCAATGCCAATACAATATCGGGCAGAGGGTCTATCTTATGCAGTGTCCACAGCCTACGTTCTGCACGTCGGGCAATGGTGCGAGCCATGTGTAGATGTGCCGAAACTAGTGTGCCGCCAGGGAGTACAAAGTATTCGCTTTGCCCCATCTTACTCACTAAATCGTCTATCCATTGCTCACAAATCTGAACAAGATTTTCATCTATCTTGTTCGGATTATCTGCTCGTTTTTCGCTAGGAGTTGCCACTTGCGACATGATTTGCATCATCTCATATTGTATCTTGTAGAGTGGCTCGTGCCATTCATGATTCTCAGGCAGATGCGCTCGCACTACTCCTATCGCACTATTTAGTTCATCAAGGCAACCATTGGCTTCAATGCGAGGATCATCTTTGTCCACTCGCTGTCCTCCACGGATGCCTGTTCGCCCTTTGTCGCCTCCTTTGGTATATATTTTCATAATTGTTTCTCGTTTTGAAATAAGTCTAAAATATTTTTGTTTTCAGCCCAATACAAATGCGTATATCCAGCTATCACATTCTTGTAGCGCAGCAGTTTGGTAGGAACTTGCATCCCTTTGGCTGTATAGAGTTGTGCCACACTTGTTTGTTCATTTTCAATGTGGGAGTAATGAAATTCGTGTCCTTTCATGGGGCAGTTATTGTATTCAAACTGTCTGTATCCTAACTTCAATTTCATGTTTTCCATTGTGGCACGTTGTTCAAAGATATTTACCATCGGAAATTCTTGTCCATGCTCGTCCACAATGGAAGAGCAGAGATACATCATTCCGCCACATTCTGCTAATAGTTGTCCACCTTGGTCGGCATATTTTTTGAGTTGGAGACGTATTTCCTGATTCTCGCTCAAAACCTTAGCATACATTTCTGGATAGCCTCCTGGTAAGTAAATAAAATCTGCATGGGGCAAAATCTTGTCGTGAATGGGGCTAAAGAATGTAACATCGCCCATTGCTCTAAGTGCTTCTATATTTTCATGATACATGAAATTGAAGGCTTCATCTTTGGCAACGGCTATTGCAAGATTTTTGCTGTTGCTCTGAGGCTGAGGCTTTAATGTTGGTTTGGTTGTTTGCGTAAGCTCTAGCAATCTGTCCACATCAATGTGTTTTTCAATCAATGTGGCAGCATGGTCAGCAAAGTTTTCTATTCTCTCTTGTTCATCCATAGACAGCCCCAAATATCTAGATGGTATTTCAACATCAGTATTCTTTGGCAAATATCCCAAAGCTTCGATACCCACATCGTCGCAAGCATCTTTCAAGAAACTATAATGACTTTCTGAGCCCACAAAGTTGAAGATAACTCCCACCACATTAATCGTGTCCAAAAAATTCTTGAATCCGTAGAGCAACGGGGCAACGGAATAGGCCACCGATTTGGCATTGACAACCATAATCACTGGAATGTCTAATAGCCCAGCTATTTCGGCAGCGCTACCTTTCATTTTGTCAAATCCATCAAAAAGCCCCATCACACCCTCCGTTACACAAACATCGGCTGAGGTAGCGTATTTGGCAAAAAGTTGTTCAATATGATTGGCTGATGAAAGAAACAAATCTAAATTGATGGCTTCCGTTTCCGATACCAAAGTGTGCAACTTGGTGTCGATATAATCGGGTCCACATTTGAAGGGTTGAACCTTAGAATTTCTATTCTTCAAAGCCCTTAAGAGCCCAAGTGTTACGGTTGTTTTGCCCGATCCTGAAGATGGAGCGGCTATCAAAAATCTGGAAAATTTAGTCATGGCTATTTACTCATTTGAGAGCAAATATAGAAAGATATTCTTGTACAGTGCCCAAGATGTGAGGAATCTCTTTGTCAAAAAAAGTGTTTTTGGATTAAATAATATTACCTTTGCAGCGCTTAGGTGCTCTATACGCAATCGGCGATTTATAGATAAAAGGGAACTCGGTCAAATTCCGAGACAGTGCCCGCTACTGTAGGCTCCAAAATGGTTCGGAAGATACCACAACCACTGTTCTCTCTATCAAGAATGGGAAGGTTTTACTTCAAGAACGGAGCAAGTCAGGAAACCTGCCTAGACATTTTAAATTCAGCACTCCCGGGGTCAGGCAGTGATTTATTAACGTTCAGTATCTCTCATCACCATGAGCAACTTTCTGCACGTAGTGCATAAGTTTTCTAGTTTAGTCATTTGTTTGCTTTTGTCCATGTGGCTCATTTCGGGCTTAGTGATTACCTATCATCCATTTCCGAATGTGACCAACGAGCAAAAATATGCAAATATGGATGCTATCGAAGTCCAAGATTCTCTCCCTTCTATTTCCGAAATTCTGTCGAGAATTGATTCTATCGAGAAAGTCAAAAAAGTCAGCATCGAACAATTCAATGGGCAAACTAGATTCAACATTAAAACGGATAAGAGTCTTCACAGATTGGCTGCTCATCCCTCTCAAGAATTACTTCCAATTAGTGAAAACACAATCCTAAACATTGCTGGCAAGTGGAGCAATGGGTCTATTGCCCAGATAGATACACTACAAGAACGTGATATTTGGATTATGTACAATCGCTACATTAATGAACTGCCCATCTACAAAATAAACTACGATGATGAAGCTGGAAATCAGCTTTATATATCATCTCGAAGTGGTGAGGTACAGCAATTTACCACATTCTCGGAGCGAGCTTGGGCGTATGTGGGAGCTATTCCGCACAAGTTGTATTTTCCATTTCTTAGAAAGCATACTAAACTGTGGGCTGATGTGGTCACGGTGCTTTCTCTCGTTTGCTTGGTGTCAATATTGACAGGGATTTATGTCGGCATTGAGGTATATGTCAAGAATTATCGAAAAAATAGAAAGCTGCAAAGTCCTTACAAAAAGATGTCTTACAAATGGCATCATATTGCAGGAATAGTATTTTGCATCTTTTTGATAACGTGGTCTATAAGTGGTTCAGTCTCGATTCAGAAAGTACCACAGTGGATTGCCAAAACGCACAATCCTATTCCACATGGAATCAGAGGAAAGGCTATCCCTTACAACAAATATACGCTAGACTATCGTCGTGTTTTGGAAAAATATGATGAGGTCAAAGAGATAGAATTCTCTATGTTTCAAGGCAAACCAACTTATAATGTAGTGGTTGGTGCTGAACAAATTGCGATTGATGCTTCGGGTGCAGAAGTTGAAAAATTATTTCTTACAGAAAAGGATATTGCAAAGGTTGTGAAGTACAATCATGGAGATGCTGATTTTAGTGTTCAACTCATAACGGAGTATGAAGATTATTATCTCCCTTGGAAAAGAGACCTGTCATTGCCCGCATATAAGGTGATGGTGCAAGATGCTGACGAAAGTTTGTACTATATCAACCCTACGAATGGAGAATATAAATATTTGAATTACAATAGAAAAGTAAGAAAATGGATGTTCTTCGGTTTGCACTATTTCCATATCAAGTGGTTGGTAGATAGACCCGTACTTTGGACAATAACCCTCTGGACATTAACTCTTGGATGCCTCGTGGTATCGCTTACAGGAGTGTGGTTGAGTGGAAGATATATAAAACGAAAATATAAAAAGGCGAGAAGGAAATTGCGTCCTTCGTCACAAAACGATAAACTATGTTGAAAGGAAAAATAATTGTAGCTGGCATTGGACCAGGCTCGGCAGAAGATATTACACCAGC
>JASLEN010000143.1 GCA_030151105.1 Dysgonomonas sp. | reverse complement strand
TCTCCCTTCTTATTAGTTTCAAAGAACGAATAACCTACAAAATCGACCTGCCCCTCTCCATCACTCATGAATTCCATAGCAAAATCGAGTTTCTTATTGTAAACTTTCTCTACAGAAACAAATCCCTGTTTCTTAAGTATTCCCCCTAGAATTTGATGCTCTACTCTAGTAATCCCGCCATTTGGCAACCACAACAAGCCTCTTCCTGAAGATGAATAAGGAGCCTTTGCTACAAAATATTTCTTTTGATTCTTCACAATTTCGGCAATCTCGTCTATAGACTTGCATAAGATAGGCAAATCTATAAAATCAAATAAGGAGCTTTCTTGCTTCAATTCAGCCAAAAAATCTGATGAAACCTCACGACTATTTAAATAGATATATTTCTCATCCCAATTAGATATATTCAATTCAATATTATACTCTTTATTAATTGCTTCAAAAATTCGAATAGCTTGAAGTGTAATTCCCCACATGCAAATTTTTGCTTTATTATATTTCAACAAATCATTCTTTATCAATAAAAAAGGCATATTTAATCCTATATCTACTAGATAATTTCTATAAGCTACAGCTTCTTTATCATCAGAAAAAACCAATTCATCCAAATTAGCATACCACATTGGGAGTGAAGATAATTCACTCATCAAAGTCGTCATACTTGCAGGTGCTGTATATGCAGGAGTTCTATTTAAGACGGCATTTTCATGCCCTGGATTGAAATAGTGGATTACTTTCATCAAAAAGATTATTAATATATGCAAATGTACAAATTAGATTATCTTTGTTAAAAAACAAAGAGATAATATCATGCAAATAGAAGAAATAGAGTATCAAGAAGTGCTCAAGCTCAGACAAGAAGTAATGTATCCTGACAAAGATTTAGATTTTGTGAAACTAGAAAATGACTCTAAGGGGCTACATTTAGGTATATATGACGAAGGTAATTTAGCCGCTATTGTATCTTTATTTATAGAAGGTAGGGATATTCAGTTTAGAAAATTAGCTACACGAACTGAGTTTCAGAACAAAGGCTATGCCTCTAAATTGATAAAGTACATATTAGACTATGCTAATGAAATGGAATTTAGCAAAGTATGGGCAAATTCTAGAGCAAACGTTTATCCGTTCTATGAAAAGCTTGGCTTTCAGAAGACAGCTAACACATTCACTAAGAATGGATACGATTATATTATCATCGAGTACAAAATAGAAAAAGGAAGAGATATTTAATCTCTCCCTTTTTTATTATACTATTTAATTGAGAATTTTATCTATTAGCCAAACGTGCCAACAGTTTCAAAATCTCAAGATACAACCATACCAAAGTTACCATCAATCCAAATGCCCCATACCATTCTAAATATTTAGGCGCTTGATAATCTGCTCCTGCCTCAATGAAGTTGAAGTCTAAAATCAGATTAAGAGAAGCTATAACAATTACTACTAAACTGATCCCAACAGTCAACCATAATGGTGCAGTACTAGATAGATAGAGTGAAGAATAAACTCCAAAGAATGAGAGTATAAAGCTAATAACATAAAAAACAGCGATACCAGCAGTAGCTAGAATAATCACCGATCTGAATTTCTCTGTTGCTTTAATCACTCTAAATCTATATAAAATAAGCATTAAAGTAGTTATCAATAATGTTAAACATATTGCTTCGAAAGCAATTCCAGGAAATTTCGCATTTAAAATAACAGAAATTCCACCCAAGAATGCACCTTCTGCCAATGCGTAAATGGGAGATAGATAAGGAGCAGTCTTACTCTTGAAGCTAATAACTAAAGCTAGAATAAAACCGAAAATAGCCCCTCCTATAGTAAGCGGCATCAATAATCCATGATTGAATGTGCCTAACAAATTCCATGTAAAAGCAGCACCAGCAACTACCAAAGCTAATAGGATACCTACTTTTCCAATAGTGCCATTTACGGTCATGGCTTGCGACTGATCTGTTACACTTCCAGCTTGCTCAAACAAGCTATATCTTAAAGTTGGATTTCCAGATTTGTCGTATGATTTTGATTCTCTTGACATAATACAATTAATGTTTGTGATTATAATTTATACAAATATATCAATAATATTTTGAACCTAAACAAAAATACCAAATTGGCTACTAGCTCCAATCTGGTATTTTCGTATATATATATTAGTCTTACTTATTAGCAGCCACCTGAACCACAGCCACAACCTGATCCGCAGCCACCAGCCATTGACTCTTCTTCTTGAGTACCACAGCCTCCAGAACCGCAGCCACAGCCTGATCCACAACCACCACCTGCAGGAGCAAACAATGCTGTTAATTCCTCAGCTGTAGCATCACGTACTTCAAGCACTTTTCCTGAGAAGTTAAGTACATCACCTGCCAAAGGATGGTTGAAATCCATTGTAATCACATCAGCCTTGATTTCAGCTACAGTTCCATTCAGTCTGTTACCGTTTGCATCCATCATTGGCACAGTATTTCCTTCAAAAATTACTTCTTCATTTAGTTTCCCATCTTGCTCAAACATATTGCGAGGCAAATCTACAACATGGTCTTGATTATATTCTCCGTAAGCTTCTGCTGGTTGAAGAACAAAACTAAACTCTTCTCCTTCTTTCAGTCCTTCTACATTTTTTTCAAATGCTTCAAGCATCGAACCTGTACCAAAAATGAACTCTAAAGGTGTTTGAGAAGTAGCTCTTTCCATTAGTTCTTTTTCTTCTCCTTCACCTACGTTCAAATCGTAAGATAGAGATACAAATTTGTTTGTTGTAATCTTCATTATTTTTATTCTCTAATTGTTAGTTGATATTTAAATTACTTCCTCATATTTCCACAAGGAACTATAATATTGTATGCACTTCTCTTTAAAACAAGTGCATACTAGTTTTGTTTCTTTTCTACAGCGTTTTTAAGATTATTCAACGCTTTTTCAACTATTGACTTAGGAGTTCCAACATTGAATCTCATAAATCCTTCGCCATCTATACCAAATGTAACTCCATCATTCAGAGCTAATTTAGCGTCATTAACAAAGATGTTTACCAAATCAGTTTGACAAACATTCAAGTCTCTACAATCTAGCCAAATAAGGAAAGAAGCCTCTGGTATAATTGCTTTGATTTGAGGAATATTTTCTTTCAAATACTTATCTGTAAAACAAATATTGTCCCAAATATATTTCTTAGCTTCCTCAAGCCACTCTTGACCATCTTTGTAGGCCGCCTCTGTAGCTGTATAGGCAAATATATGCCCTGTAGCTAGTTCCGAACATTCAAGATAAGCATTAAATTTCGCTCTCAATTCTGGATTAGGAATCACTGAGTACGAACTAATGATGCCCGCAATATTGAAAGTCTTGCTTGGAGCCATAAAAGTAATACTATTCATAGCAGCCTTTTCAGACACACTTGCAAATGGAATATGTTTATGACCTTCAAATGCAAGATCTGAATGAATTTCATCTGAAATAACAAGAATATTTCTTTCATAACAAATCTCCGCCAACTTCACTAGGTCCTCTCTACTCCACACTCTACCAGCTGGATTGTGAGGATTGCAAAGAATAAACACCTTACATTTGTCATCTAACACCTTTATTAGATCATCAAAATCCATTTGATATTGTTGTCCATCAAATTTCAGATGATTCTTAACAACTGCTCTTTTATGAAGATCAGGAATACATCTAAATGGAGGATATACAGGTGGTTGAATCACAACCTTCTCATCCTTTTGCATAAAGCAATCAATAGTAAAGGCAATACCTTTTACAACACCTGGGATAAAGGTTAGCCATTCTTGCTCCACTTTCCAGTTATGGTAAGAATCTAACCAATTTACGATTGAATCATAATATCCTTGACTTGGTGCTGTATATCCAAATATTCCGTGTTTGGCACGCTCGATAATTGCTTCAGTTATAGCTGGTGGCGACAAAAAATCCATGTCAGCAATCCACATGGGTTTCAAATCATCTCTACCAAATCTTTCAGTCAAAAGGTCTGTTTTAATAGCCCCCGTACCTTTTCTATCTATAACTTTATCAAAATCAAATTTTGCCATCTCTTCTTCTTTTTTATATACAGTTTTGAATGCAACAAAGATAATAAGTATCAACTACACAGAACAAAACACTTAGTGATTGTCCTTAAAATTACATGTAACAAACCTCAAATGCACATACAAGCAGTTTATAAGCATCAACTCTTATCCATTTAGATAATGAAATCCGCTGCAAAATTAGCAAAACAATCTGATTAAAAAGATAAAAGCACGAAACAATTAAGATTGAAGTCGCACAACTCATTCACAAATTTACAAGATTGAGTGAAGCAAACGGAGATCTCGAAGTGTTAATTTTATTTTACAAGGAATGTCATATTATCATTTATTCTTACGCCAAACATGTTATACAACACAGCAGCACTAATTTATCAAACAATACTATGACTTTCTGCATAAGATTTATAGATTTAATCAGATACTGAAAGACAATTCCACATATGGAAAAACAATTCCCAGATATGAAAATATCATTCAATTTAAAATATAAATGAGAAAACTATTTCTCAAGAAATAAGTAAGTAGAAACAAGATGAAAAACAGTAAGGTAAAGTATCAAAAAAAGTTCACCAATGCAGACTTCTATAAAAATGGGGAGTTTGATCAAGCAGTTGCCAAAGAAGCATTCATTCACATGTTTAATTTTTATGCCGTACCATTTACACCATTAATGGAAACCGATATTTGGTTCACAGATTTCGGATTAGGAGATTTTGAAAATGTAGGAATGGGAGGTATTTTCTGGGTAAACGACAAAGAGAATGATTATTTTGCTCATGCAATATACTTGCTTCCAGGACAAATGATTCCTGAGCATGCACATGTAAAAACGACTGTTCGTGCCAAACATGAAGCATGGATGGTGAATCATGGTTGGATATACAACTTTTCGGTAGTGGGAGACGAAACGCCTAACCTACCCGCTGTACCGACTACTCATGGCCCTGTAAAAAGCAAAAATTGCGTAAAACAAGTAGTGGGTGAAGTCCTGAAGTTGAAAGAGTTGGAAACATTTCACTTCATGATGGCAGGAGACGAAGGCGCAATAGTAGATGAATGGGCGTGCTACCATGACAATGCAGGTTTGCGCTTTACTAATGCAATTGCATCACTCTAAGAAAAAGAAAATTAACCCTTAATTAAATATATTACTATGAGAAAATTTAATCATGTTGGCATTCCGACTCAAACTCCTCAGGCAAACGAAGTATATGCAGAAGGATTAAAAGTATGGATTACAGACTTCAACAAAAGTGCAAATAAAATAGAGTATCTACGTTTTGAAAAAGACACTTGGATGCCTGAACTCCTACAAACAACAGCTCATCTTGCCTACGAGGTAGAAAATCTAGAAGAAGAACTAAAAGGAGCAAAGGTACTCGTGGAACCTATGCAAGGAGGCGAAAATCTGACTATTGCATTTGTTGAAGAAGAAGGAATCGCAATAGAGCTCATGTACTTCCATAAATAAAATAGAAAATTAACAATAATAGAAAATCAACTATGCAAAAGTTTATAAATAATACTGATAATATTACAGCCGAACTACTTGAAGGATATGTAATGGCATATAGCGATCAGGTGGCACTAGGGGCAGAAAACATCGTTGTGCGTGCTCAACCCAAAGACGAAAGTAAGGTAGCAATACTTACACTAGGTGGTTCGGGACACGAACCTGCATTGAGCGGTTTTGTTGGTGAAGGTATGCTAGACTGCTCTGTAGTAGGCGATATTTTTGCAGCACCAGGAGCTCAACGTGTATTTCAAGCACTACAAATGTTAAAACGTGATGTAGGTATTTTACTTATTGTACTGAACCATTCAGGCGATATTATGAGCGCAAATATGGCTTGTCAATTGGCAGAGCGAGCTGGCATCAAAACACAATGTATCATCACGCATGATGACATCAGTGCTGGGATAGAAACTCCTGACGATGATCGCCGTGGATTGGCTGGTTGCATTCCATTAGCTAAAGTATTGGGGGCTGCTGCCGAAGCAGGCAAATCGCTAGAAGAACTTGTAGAAATAGGTGAACGCATGAATAAAAATATTGCAACACTAGCTGTGGCAATGAAAGCGTGCAAGCATCCTCAAAACAATATGCAAATATCCGACTTGCCTGATGGTATAATGGAAATAGGCATGGGACAACATGGCGAAGGAGGAGGAGGACGCAAACCTCTTGTATCGGCAGATGCAACTGCGGAAGAAATGCTTGATCTGCTCATGAAAAAACTAAATCCTAAAAAAGGAGACAAAGCAACATTGATCATCAATGGTGTGGGGGCAACTACTCACATGGAAATGAGCATTGTATATCGTAAGGCTCATCAGATTTTGACCGAAAAGGGGATTCAAGTAGTATCGGGACGTATTGCTGAATTATTGACAGTACAAGAGCAAGCAGGTTTCCAAATGATATTAGCTCTACTTGATGACGATCATGTTGACTATCTGAAAGATCATAAATCAAATGCACCTTATTGGACAACTATAGGCAAGTGATGAAAGAAAAATTAACGATTCAGGATTTCCAAAACATGCTAAATTTAGCATTAAGTGAAATCAAAAAGAACGCTGACGAATATTCAAGATTAGATTCAATTTTGGGCGATGGAGATCATGGAACAGCCATTGTACAGGCTATGTCCGTGATCTCAAAGTCGGCAGAAAAAGGCTCTGAATTCAAGCAAATGCTTGGAGATATGGGCATGGATGTAATGATGGAGGTCAGTGGTTCTACAAGTTCGCTATTGGGTGGACTATTCCTAGGAATGAGTGACGGTGTAGCAAGTGGAGTTTCGGAGTTGAATGCTTCTGAGATGAAAGCAATGTTTGCAAGTGGACTAGGTGGAGTCCAAAAGAATACGAAAGCAAAACGTGGTGACAAAACCATGATGGATGCCCTCATACCTGCTGTAGAAGCTATGCAAGCGCAAGAAACTACAGACATCAAAGCAATTCTTGAGGCAGGAGCAAAAGCCGCTGTGCAAGGTGCTGAAGATACAATAAAAATGAAAGCCAATTTTGGACGTGCTCGCAACTATGGTGAGCAATCTATTGGTCATGCCGACTCTGGAGCTTGCTCTTGGTCATGCATGTTAGAAGCTTTTGCGAAAGCGATATAAAAAGAAAATTAATCCTATTAAAAAAAGAAAAGAAAATGGCAGATTTAGATGATATAAGAGAAGGTGCAAACTTTGGATTGAACAAACAAGCAACAAGTCAACACTATCACCTCAAAGGGGCAGATCACTTACCTTGGGGAATGAAAGATCGTTTGTCCCGTATTTTTAGACCAGACACAGGGAAAACTGTAATGCTTGCTTTTGATCATGGATTTATAATGGGTCCTACATCAGGCTTAGAGCGTATTGACCTCAATATTATTCCTCTCGTAGAATATGCTGATTGCTTGATGTGTACTCGTGGAATTCTACGTTCAACAGTGCCTCCAACTACAAACAAGCCTATCTGTTTGCGTTCTGATGCTGGAAGTTCACTACTTACAGAACTGAATGACAATGTATTGATTGATATAGAAGATGCAATCCGCTTAAATGTATCTACAATGGCAATTATGTTGGCTATTGGTGATAAGAACTATGAAGCTAAAACAATTGCAAATCTCTACAAAGCTGTAGATTTAGGTACTCGTTATGGCATGCCAATAATGGGAGTTACGGCAGTAGGTACTGATATGGCTCGTGATAGCCGCTACTTTGGATTAGCTTCACGTATTGCTGCTGAGAATGGAGCAAACATTGTGAAAACCTATTATTGCGATGGTTTCGAAAACGTTGTTGCAGCTTGCCCTGTGCCAATAGTTATTGCAGGAGGAAAGAAGCTTCCAGAGAAAGAAGCACTAGAGCTATGCTATATGGCTATCAACGATGGAGCTGCTGGTGTCGATATGGGACGAAATGTATTCCAATCAGAAGCCCCTGCTGCAATGATACAAGCTGTGAGTGGAGTAGTTCACGATAATCTTTCGGTAGATCAAGCATTTGAAATGTTCAACGATTTGAAAAATAAGTGATGAAAAAATATCAGCATCTATTATTATTCGCCTTAATAGCTTGTAGCCTGCAGTTAACAGCTCAGGACAAGCTTTTGATTGCAGGTTCGTGGAATCCTACTATTTCTATTCTTGATAAGAATTCTAAAGAAATAGAATGGAAACACAGACTACAAGATGGCGAAGAGTGCAATATGGTATCTGTGACCAAAGAAGGTTATATTCTCTACTCCTACAAAAATGGAGCTAAACTAATAGATAGGACTCATCATACTATCTGGGACTATAAGACTTCAAATGACACAGAACTTCAGTCTGC
>JASLEN010000141.1 GCA_030151105.1 Dysgonomonas sp. | reverse complement strand
CTAAGAATTTGTAGTCGCAGTCTGGTTTGAATTGTGCTTGGATAGTTTCTTTTACTTTCTCTTCAAACTCTTTTTCAGTTTTTACAGTTCCTTCACCAAATACTTTGTCGAAAAGTTCTTGGTTCATTTCTGCTTCTTTGTAGCGAGTAATTTCACTTACATCAAAAGTAAATTCAGCAGGAAGAGTAGTTACTTCCTCTTTGTCCATTTTTAGTAATGATGCTAGTTCAGCAGCATTTCCTTCATAAGCTTTTCCAGGGTTGAATGTTACTGCAGCACCTGGTTTCACTCCGATGAATTTCTTTTGTTCACCAGCTTCTTTGATGTATGACGGCATGATAACAGCTTCTTCTACTGTGATTCCACCTTCTTTTACTTTGCCATCTTCTAGTTCAGCTATTCTACCTCTGATAAGGTCAGTTTCTTTTGCTCCTTCTTCAACTTTCTCGTATTTGCCATAGTTAGCCTTGTACGATTCTAATTGTTTGTCAAGCATTTCTTTATCTACATCAATATTGTAGTATGTGATTTTGTCTTTTTTAGTAAGAGCTAATTTTACCTCTGGAGCAAGAGCAATGTCAAAGAAGAATTTAAACTCTTCATCTTTTTCAAAGTCTATCTCAGGTTGTTTATCTTCGTTAGGAAGTGGCTCTCCAAGCACGTTCAACTTGTTATCTTGTATGTGTTTATAAACACTCTCGCCTACCAGCTTGTTGATCTCATCAGCAAGAATAGATCTTCCATACATCTTTTTGATCATTCCCATCGGAACATTTCCTTGACGGAATCCTGGGATATTTGCTTTTTTACGGAAAGTTTTCAGAGCATTATCAACTTTCTCTTGATAGTCTGCTTTTGATACATTGACTTCAATGATTGCGTTAACCTTGTCAACGTTTGTTAGAGATACATTCATCTTAACTATGTTATTTTAAATTTGTTACTTTTCGAATTTCGGGACTTTATAGCATAGTCCTCTCAAAAGTGCGACAAAATTAGTGTTATTATTGATATTTTCAAAGGGAATAGTATATTAATTAAAGAGTGATAGTTAACCTCTTAAGCATATATGTATCTAAAAAAGATGTTGTTCAACATCTATAGTCAACAAAAATAATTAACTTTGCAAATAGATAGTGGGTTAGACAACTATCTACCATTGATAAACATATTGACTTATTATGGCTGCAACTACAAGTAGTATAATCAGTTTGTCGGAGAGTATTCCAGAAATTTGGCAAACTTTGAATGAGAAAGAGCGTGAAATTGTAACGCTCAATACTAAGATTCTAGACTTCAAAAAAAATGAAGTAATCTATGAAGTTGGTGAGATACCAGAAGATTTGATGTGTCTTTGCAGAGGTAAAGTAAAAATCTACAGAGATGGTGTGGGCGGCAGAAGCCAAATTGTGAGAATGCTTCGCCCAACACAATATTTTGGTTACCGAGCGTTTTTTGCAAAAGAGCCTTATGTGACTGAGGCAGCAGCCTTTGAGTCTGCTACAGTGTGCTTTATCCCGATGCAGATAATTGAGAAATTAGTTTTAGCAAATGCACAGTTAGGAATGTTTTTTATTCGAGAACTTGCTGTAGATTTGGGTATTGCAGACGAAAGAGTGGTTAGTCTAACACAAAAACATATTAGAGGACGTTTGGCCGAATCTTTGATTTTCCTAGTCGAGAGTTATGGGCTAGAAGAGGATGGGGCAACAATTGCAATCTATCTTTCGAGAGAAGACCTAGCAAGTCTATCTAATATGACTACTTCTAATGCTATCCGAACATTATCTACTTTTGTTGACGAACATATTTTGGCTCTTGATGGGCGTAAAATCAAGATTATCGACAAAGAGGCTCTAATAAAAATCAGTAAGATTGGATGATTGCTAAAATCACTCACAAGTATTTAGATTATAAATATAGAGCAGTAGAGAAATTTATCTCTAATCCTATAGAGACTCAAGAACAAGTGCTTCAATACTTGCTCCATAATGGGAAATCTACACTTTTCGGTTCTCAGCATAAATTTGATGGCATCAAAAATAAGGACGATTTTAGAACAAAAGTTCCGATTTCCCATTATGAAGATTTACGTCCCTATCTTGATAAAATTATTTTAGAAAAGCAGCAAAATGTACTTTGGAACAAACCTGTGCGTTGGTTTGCCATGTCTTCTGGTACTACCGAAGATAGAAGTAAGTATATTCCAGTCACTAGAGAATCTTTGGTGCAGGGGCATTATAGATGTGGGGAACAGCTTTTGGCTGTTTATGCACAAGCTTACGAAGATGTGAGATTTTTGCTGGGTAAAACCTTAATTTTAGGTGGAAGTCAGCAGGTTAATAATATTGGAGATGGTGTTTTTACAGGTGATATATCTGCTATTCTCATCAAGAATACACCAGCTTGGACACGCTTTGGTAAAACGCCAGAACGTATTTCATTGCTATCAGATTGGGAAGAAAAGTTAGAAATTCTAACCCAATATGCTATAAAGAATGACATCAGAGCTTTGATGGGTGTGCCGTCGTGGATGCTCGTTTTGCTAAAAAAAATAAAGGAAGAAACAGGTCAGGAGTTAACAGACTTGTGGAAGAATTTAGAAGTGTTTTTCCATGGAGGGGTGAGTTTTTCTCCTTTTAGGGATCAATATGCAAAGGTTGTCAACAATCCAGCAATGCGTTATTGGGAAACCTATAATGCTTCAGAAGGCTTCTTTGGAGTCCAATTTCAGAAAGATTCTAGTGACTTGCTATTGATGCTCGATAGTGGAATTTATTACGAATTTATGCCTATGTCAGAGTGGGACAAAGAGAATCCTCAAACTTTGACTCTTGATGAAGTAGAAATTGGCGTTAATTATGCAATGATTATTTCAACAAATGGAGGTCTGTGGCGCTATGTGATTGGAGATACAGTTATGTTTTCGTCCAAAGCTCCGTGCTTGTTTAAGATAACGGGACGTACGAAAAGTTTTATCAATGCATTTGGCGAAGAACTGATTGTCGATAATGCAAATGATGCTATTAAAAAGGCTTGTCAAGCTACAGGAGCAATGGTGTTGGAATATACAGTAGCTCCCGTCTATTTTGGAGATAGTAATGCAGGTGCACATGAGTGGATTATAGAATTTGCAACAGAGCCAAAATCATTAGATATGTTTACGGAAGAGTTGGATAAGGCATTGCGTAGCGTCAATTCTGATTATGATGCCAAAAGGTCTTATGATTTATCATTGTTGAAGCCTCAAATACGTGCTGTGAAAGAAGGCATATTTAATGAATGGCTTAAGCATAATAATAGGGTCGGCGGACAAAATAAAATTCCAAGATTGGCTAATAATAGAGATTACATTGACCGATTATTATCTTTCTTAGATAAATAATAAAAAAGAGATTCAAATACTGAATCTCTTTTTTGTCTTTTATAGCAGACTTGCAGCGTCCTTGTCTAGAAACCAGTACAAGTATCCATTTTTTGGATGTACTCGTGCTGCTGGATATTTGTCATAAAAGTCTTTACGATTTTTTACGATGTCTCTAACCTTCTCTGCTTTATTCTTTCCTGTTGCCAAGAAAATCACATATTGAGAGTTGTTTACTACCTGCCCTGTCATGCTGATGCGTTTCATTTTAGTTTCAGGATGTTCTGCCACTACGCAAAAATCATCACTTCCCCACAATTCCATTTGGTCAGGGAAAATTGAAACAGTGTGTCCATCGTCTCCAAGTCCAAGCATCATTACTTCAAAAGTAGGAATGTTATTTTTTTGATTGAGTTTGGTGCTCAATATACGGCTATACCAATCAGCTTCCTCATCAGGGTCATTCTCACCGTGTATGCGTCTCCATCTTTTAGAATCAATAGCATCTATTTCGTTGAATAGTAGCTTCTTTGTCATCCCAAAGTTACTCATCTCATGCTCAGGTGGAACGCAGCGGTCGTCACCCCAGAAGAACATGATGCGTCCCCAATCTATAGTCTCTTTATGATTCTCTGCCCAATATTTAAATAGAGATTGCGGTGTACTACCTCCCGAAAGAGAAAGATTGATTTGTGGATATACATCCAATAGTTTAATAAGTAATTCAGTAAATCCCTTATTCAGAGCATTCTGATCGTCAAATACTTTAACTTCTTCTTTTATCATAATTCACAATATATTCCATCGTTCGACAAATTCTTGCATGGATATCTCCATGTTGTATCTTTTCCTTCTACCAATTCATCAGCACAATCTGGACCCCATGTTCCAGCAGGATATCCATAAAGTGGTGCATCGGCAGTATTACAGAAATCAATTAGAGGTTGTACAAATTTCCAAGTTTGTTCCAAAGCATCACCACGAATATAGAGTGTGCTGTCGCCTATCATACAATCCAAAAGCAATCTTTCATAAGCATCAGGAACGTAAGTACCTTCTAACTGAGCATAGTGGAAATCCATATTCACAGTTTGTACCTCATAGCCACTTCCTGGAATTTTCATTCCTGTTTTTAGCAAGATGCCTTCATCTGGCTGAATTCGAAGAACAAGCTGATTGCCGCTATTGCAGAATTCTTTATTCTTCACAAACATATTTTGAGGTGTAGGTTTAAAGTGGATTACAATTTCAGATACTCTTGTAGGCATCCTTTTCCCCGTGCGCACATAGAACGGCACGCCACCCCAACGCCAATTGTCGATAAATAGTTTCATCGCAAAATAGGTTTCCGTTCTAGATTCAGGATCTACTCCTGGCTCTTCGCGATACCCCTTTACTTTTTCTCCTTTTATCGTTGACGATAGGTATTGTCCTCTAATAACGTTTTCGTGCAAATCCTTTTCGGTAAGCGGTCTGAAAGCTTGGAAAACTTTCATTTTTTCATTTCTAATAGCTACAGAATCCAGAGCCATAGGTGGCTCCATAGCTACTAGTGCTACTAGCTGGAGAAGATGGTTTTGCACCATATCTCGTAAAGCTCCAGCGTGGTCGTAGTATCCTCCACGATTTTCTACACCAATACTTTCCGAAGCTGTAATCTCCACATGCTGGATGTAGTTTCTATTCCAAAGTGGTTCGTAAATTCCATTAGCAAAGCGCGTTACAAATACATTTTGTACGGTTTCTTTACCTAGATAATGGTCTATGCGATAGATTTGATCTTCTTTATAATCCTCAGTCAATGATTTGTTCAATTCAATGGCTGATTGTAGATCAACTCCAAATGGTTTTTCGATAATAACTCTTCTGAAATTTCCTCCCTTTTCTTTATTCAAGCCTTGTTTAGCCAATAGTTTTGGTATAATTGGGTAAAGTTTTGGGGGGGTAGAAAGGTAGAAAATATAGTTTCCCGCAGTCTTGTTTTCTTTGTCTAATGCCTCTAGTTTCTCTTTCAGTTTAGCGTAGTCAGACTCTTTGTCTGTTTCTATAGAAAGGTAATGAAGCATTTTTGAAAACGACTTGATCTCGGCATCTGTTGCACCTTTTGCTAGTGCGAATTCTTTGATGCCCTTTTCCATTTTGTTGCGAAACTCATCGTCGCTAAATTCAGTTCTGGCTACACCCAATACTGCAAAGTTCTTGGGTAGTGATCCTTGTTTGTAGAGGTCAAAGATTGCTGGAACCAACTTCCTATATGTAAGATCTCCAGAGGCGCCAAATATAACGAGCGCTTGATCTTGTATGTCTTTTTTCATCTAACTCTATTTTTGTTATATAAATATCATTTATAACTCACGAGGTGTTATATAAAATATAATATAACGAAAATACAAAAAATAAAGCTGATTTCCACTATGAAAGTTGATTTCCTTGTTAAAATATAAAGATTTAACGATAGAATGTTTTATAGCCTTCCATTATTTCATTTATCAATCGTCGTAGCGGATGGTCTTTCTTTGATGATCTTTTAGTCTAGCCGCCAAAGAATTTCTTAACCCGAGTGAAAATTTCTTCCATTTAGGCTTTTTATTTAGCTTGAAGCTAGGTGGGAAATAGGTAATATCTACTTCATCTTTTTTGTCGAAGGATGATACTTTATTAAAATGGGCTCTTGTTAGTGAATCGGGCTCAATGAACTCTAAAGTTTTTCCTTCATCCTTTATCCTAAGGTGAAACTTGATATGTTGTACTCTCGTGTTTAGTGTATCAGGTATGCCTTGTACTTTGTTATGATAGGCATATCCGTAAAATGTAGGAACAAGTGTCATTATAAGATCACCATTGGGTGCTTGCGATTGTTCTGATATGAAAGTCATATCAAAATACGGAATGCTGTGATGGTTTAGAGTTCTGTATGTGCCCCAAGTCTTAGGTTTTGTAGTCTCTAGTTCTATCGTAAAGTATTCTTTACCTTTGCCATAGGTGTAAACCTTCTTTTGTGCATAGCTAAGGTTGGGAGCCAGAAAAATTGAAGTAACGCTAATCAATAGCGTTCTTAGTAAAAAAGTTTTCATTATCGTTGTTTGTTAGGTGTGGAAGCTTTAGCTTTTTATATAGCTATAACCTCTTTTTTATGCTTGGTAAGTAGTTCTTACTTGAGCCTACTTTTAATTTTGTCTATCCGCTTTTTGAGATCTTTTCTCAGATCTTTTGGAAACTTCTCAATATCTATTTTATCTACTTTTGTCATTGTTGTTGGGAAACCTGTGAAATTGATATGTTTCTTTTTAGAAAAGCTAGAACGATGCAGCATAACTCGTTTTTCTTCTTCCGAAGTTTTAAGTGTTAAAACTGATTCATCTTCATTGAACTCATACTTTAGTCTAAATTTAGGATCATTTGCATCCGCATTCTCTATCTCTCCATATATTTTGGCAAGGTAGGCAAAGTAGTGCCATGCTGGTGTAATGATTAGATATTTTTCTCCGTTCTCTCCATGCTCAAATTGAGGAGTAAATGCCATTTCGTAATATGGTACATCCATTAATTCTACAGCTCTAAATGTGCCTAAATTGACAGAACTAAGAGAAGTGGTGTCTATCTCTATAGTACAATAGTTTTTACCATCTTCAAATTGAAATACTTGTGTTTGAGCTGTAAGTGCTTGAGACATAAATACGACAAGCAGCGTAAATATCATCTTTTTCATCTTTGTTGTAATTGTTGAGTTTTTGTTTTATAAAATCTATAACGAATTAATTGACTGATAGTTCTTAATTACAAATTAAGTTTTTGGATCCCTCACTCAAACATCTCATCTGATGGTGAAAGTAAACTATCAAGTTTTACTATTAATTTCGAGCTGCAAATATAATAGAAAAATATGTTTTTAAACAACTATAATCATAGTTAATCCTCTATGCTACCTCCTGTAGATCGGCAATAGTGCATAGAGGATGTATTGTATATGAACGGACTAGCCTTAATATTTACGTCCTAATACTTTGTCTTTGTCTTGTAGATTTTTTCTTAAATCTTTGGGGAATTTTTTCCACTCCACCGATTTTACTTTGGTAAATGTACCAGGAAATTGGGTGAAATTTATCGTTTTCTTTTCTGTGAATACTGATTTCTTGAAAATTTGTTTTTTGTCTTCCTCTGGTGTTATGTCAGTGATGGTGTTGCCATCCCATTCAAACTTCAGTTGGTACTGTTTGGGATTCATTGGTTCACGTTGACCAATTAATTGTGCTCTGAATGAGTGATAATAGAAGTCGGGAGTAATAGCGATGATGTTTTTCCCATTTTCGCCAGGGTAGCTGTGTAGCACAAAGGTCATCTCAAAGAAAGGAATGTCATAATATTGATATGCTCGGTATGTTCCTTTTATTTGTACAGAGTCAGGAGCTAATTGTGAGTCGATTTCGAAAGTACAGTATGATTTATCATCTTTAAATTCATAAACTGATACTTGAGCCGATATGGCTATAGTGGCAAATAATGCAAAGAGGGAAAATAGTATTCTTTTCATGATTTTTTCTCTTTTCTTTAGTTATGGAATTTGTTTATGTAATGTTTCTGCTTATCATAAATATAGCAATAAAATTTTTAGCACAGAATATTATTGCTGAGTTTATACTATTAAGTGCTTGACTTAATAGCTATTGATTTTGAAAGCTCTAAGTGTTAAGACTGTTAGTGGGGCTTTTTTGTTACAAGATCGTGTTTGTTCTGTAGTTGTTTTGTTTGATGAAAGTAAAAAAGAAGAGCAATACAAATCAATGTATTGCTCTTTTTATATTCTAGAAGTTGTATTCTTATTCAGAAACTACTTCGAAAGGTAATTCTACAGTAACTTCTTTGTGAAGTTTTACAGTAGCTGTATATTTTCCAACTTCTTTCACACCTTTTACAGTGATAAGACGTCTGTCAATTACATGACCTTGTTTTTCCAATTCTTCTGCTACTTGGATGTTAGTAACTGAACCAAAAATAGTTCCTGTAGAACTTGTTTTTGCTCCAATTGTTACTGAAACTCCTTCTAGTTTTGCAGCCAATGCTTCAGCATCTTTCTTAATTTGTGCTAGTTTGTGAGCACGTTGTTTAAGATTTTCTGCTACAATTTTCTTTGCAGACTCTGTTGCTATGATAGCTTTTCCTTGAGGAAGTAGAAAGTTGCGACCGTAACCGTCTTTTACTGTTACAATCTCATCTTTGTATCCCAAGTTAATGATATCTTCTTTTAATATTACTTGCATTTTATTTCCTCCTTTTTATTATTTCATCATGTCAGTTACGTAAGGAAGCAATGCCAAGTGGCGAGCTCTCTTAACTGCTTGTGCAACACGACGTTGAAATTTTAATGATGTTCCTGTAATACGACGAGGAAGAATTTTTCCTTGCTCGTTCAAGAATTTTTTCAAGAACTCAGGATCTTTATAGTCGATGTATTTGATTCCGCTTTTTTTGAAACGGCAATATTTTTTCTTTGTTACATCTACCGAAGGCGGTGTTAAATATCTAATTTCTGATTTTTGTGCCATGATTTAGTTCTCCTTTACTTCTTCTTTTTTAGACGATTTTAATTTTCTTCTCTTTTCTGCATACTCGTGTGCATATTTGTCTTGACGGAAAGTCAAGAAACGAATAACACGCTCGTCACGACGGAATTGAGTTTCTAGAGTTGCAATCACATTAGGATTTGCTTTGAACTCTATCATTGCATAAAAACCAGTAGATTTTTTTTGAATTGGGTACGCTAGTTTGCGAAGTCCCCAGTTCTCCTCATTCACAACCTTTGATTCGCCATCAGCTTCAATCACGGCTTTGAATTTCTCTACTGCTTCCTTTGTCTGAACATCAGACAAAACGGGAGTTAAAATGAAAACAGCTTCATAATTGTTCATAAATAGTACAATTTATTTGTTATTAAACATAAATCTCATTTCTGAGAATGAGCGTGCAAAGGTAAAAACTTTTATTCAAAAATGCAATAATGCAGTCCGATTTTTAAAATATAGAGCTTTCAAAATCTAATAGATGAGTCTCTTTAGTTAGAAAATATTAAACTTAAAAATAAAACTATTGCGCCTGCAACTAAATTCAGTATCTTTGTTGTCGAAAATATATAACTACAAATTACACACTAGAATATTATATATCATAAAAAAACAATGGAACTGGATAAAGTAGAAGATTTAAGACTGATTTTCCCAATCATTAATGGCAAGGTTTCAATGGCAATCAACCGAATGCTTTATAGAAACTTTAGAAAAAGGAATTTACAAATAACACCTGAGCAATGGACTGTGCTTGCTTTTCTGTGGCAAGAGGATGGGGTGACGCAGCAAATGTTGTGCAATTCTACCTTCAAAGACAAGCCAAGTATGACTCGTTTGATTGATAATTTAGTAAAACAAAATTTAGTATATCGTTCGGCATCTAAAGTTGATCGTCGCTCCAATTTTATTCATCTCACAGAACTCGGCAGCTCTATTGAGGAAGATGCAACGGAAGCAGTGAGAGAGACTATGGATGCTGCATTGGAAGGGATAGATGAGGAGGGAATGAAACGTTTGAGGAATGTTTTGGCTCTTGTGTTTGGCAATGTCTCGGATGCGTTGGAGAAATGATTGTGAATCTCAAAGCACAATTGTCTAAACGTATTGGGATTGATGATATTCACGCTATTATTAGTGAGGTGCAATGCGATGATGAGAAAAAGGAAATGCTTTATGCACTTCTCTTTGATTCTGATGATGATGTGGCTTATCAAGCTGCTTGGGTGATGACTCATTATTCTTCAATGGAAAATAAGTGGTTGTGTCAAAAGCAA
>JASLEN010000100.1 GCA_030151105.1 Dysgonomonas sp. | reverse complement strand
TGAAACAGCATCGTTGCCTATTGCAGCGCTTGTAGCATTCAACAAGTATAAAGAAAAATCGGCTGAGGCTGGAGCTAAATATATCTTCAATGCAATATTCTCTTCGGGAGTAATGCTTTTTGGACTATCATTCCTTTATGGAGCTTGTGGAACACTTTACTATGAAGATATGAATATCATGATGTCATCTACACCATTGGTGATTATGGCTATGATCTTTATGCTTAGTGGTCTATTCTTCAAAATATCTCTTGTTCCATTCCATCTATGGGCGCCAGATACTTATGAGGGAGCACCTACCAATGTGACGTTATATCTATCTACGATATCTAAAGGAGCATCTGTTTTTGCTCTAATGTCTATTCTTTATCATGTATTCCCTACATTGATAGAAACATGGCAAAACTTCTTGTGGATTATTATTCTTGTAACGATGACTATTGGGAACTTGTTTGCCCTTCGTCAAAAGAATATGAAGCGATTCTTAGCATTCTCTTCCATTTCACAAGCGGGGTACATTATGCTAAGTGTTTTCACAGGAACAGAGCTAGGTATGGCTGCGGCCATCTTCTATATTTTTGTTTATGTATTCTCTAATCTTGGAGCGTTTGGTGTTATTACTGCTATCGAAAATGAGACAGGAAAAGTTAGCATGTTAGATTATAAAGGCTTGTATAAAACAAATCCTAAACTTGCGCTTGCAATGATGATTGCAATGTTCTCGTTAGGAGGTATTCCTTTTACAGCAGGATTCTTTAGTAAGATGTTTGTGTTTGCGGCGGCGATGGAAACATTGACTACAGGAAACATTATTCTTGTAATTCTAGCATTCTTGAATACAATTATATCACTTTTCTACTACCTATTGGTGGTGAAGGCGATGTTTATCGAAAAAACAACTACTCCGATAGAAACTTTGAAAAGCGACAACTATTTGAAGATCTCACTTGTTATTTCTATGGTTGGTATCGCATTTGTTGGTGTCATAAGCTGGTTCTTTGAATTTATACATACAGTAAGCTTTGGCATAATCAATTAAGACACATTAAAAAACAATATACACAAATTCGATAGAGCTCTAATATTTTTAGAATTCTATCGAATTTTTGTACTTTAGCATCCAGATTGCAAAAATGAATAGTTTGCAATCAATTCAGACCCTCTAACTTGTTATAGGTAATGAATATAAAAGGAATTTGATAATTAAATTTTAATGAAATATTTATGAGTTTGTACACACTTCTTCAAGCTACTGAGACAGCTATTGAAATGATGGATCCATTGGCGCAGACTGCACTAGAGGAGAGTTATTTTAGTTTAATTCTAAAGGGAGGTTGGATACTATTGCCTATCTTCTTGCTATCGTTGCTGTCTATTTATGTAATCATCAACAAGTGGTTTGTGATAGACAAACTAGGCAAAAAGGATTCAATCTGGTTATCTAGAGTTTTAGAACTTATCCATGACAATAAAATAGACAAGGCAGTGAAAATTTGTGTTGAGAGACCTCATGCAGCTGGACAAGTGATTGGTTCGGGCTTGAAAGACTTTGACAACACAATAGAAGACGTGCAAGAGTCGATGGAGGTAGAAGCAAGACAACAGTTGAGTGAACTAGAGTCGCAAATGAATTGGCTTGCTGTAACAGCATCTATCGCGCCCATGTTAGGATTCTTGGGTACTATCTTTGGAGTAATTAAGATTTTCTACGACATAGCTCGTACAAATGATTTGGCTATAGATACAATTTCGACAGGGCTTTATCAAAAAATGATTTGTTCAGGAGCAGGTCTATTGGTGGGTATTATTGCATTCGCTGGGTATCACCTATTGAATGGAAGAATTGATAAAATAGTAGTGGATCTAGATAGAGCATCTAATGAAGCATTGAGAGCTATAAAAGCGGTGAAAAAAGCATAAGGATATTATGAGAATAGAAAGACGAAAAAATAGAATTGTGGAGGTTTATACCTCTTCGCTGAACGACATCATGTTTTTCCTTCTATTGTTCTTCCTCATTATTTCTACAATGGTTACACCTGCTGCCATCCGAGTATTGTTGCCAAACGCATCAGCTTCGGAGCAGATTGCTACCAAAAAGAATATCCACTTGATAGTGACTCGAGACTTAGAGTACTTTATCAATGATAGAGCGATTACAAAAGAAGAAATTGAGCCTGCATTAATTGCAGAAATAACAGAAGCTAAAAAAACGGAAGAAGAAATAAACGTACTCTTGCAGGCTGATAGAGCCTTGAGCCTACAAGATGTAGTAGATGTGATAGATATAGGAAATAGATTACAAATAAAAATGGTTCTGTTCACACAAAAACCTGACTAGATCTGTGCACTTACACTAGTCATGGCCTTAATAAAATGAAATAATTCAACTTCATCACCATTTATATCCACTTTCAGATGCAACGTTTTTGTGAGAATTGCATCTTGTAAATGAGTGCGTGACCTAACTATGAACGAAGAGCAAATTATAGACGGCTGTAAAGCTCAGAGACGCGATGCTCAGAAAGCTCTATATGATACGCATGCACGTACTATGTATAGTATATGCCTGCGCTATAGCGTTGATGAACATTCGGCTCAAGATTTGCTACAAGATGGTTTCATAAAGGTATTTGCCAATATTCAATCCTATGAAGGACGGGGTTCCTTTGAAGGATGGATGAAGAGAGTTTTCGTAAACCTTGCATTAGAGAAATTTAGAAGAAACAAAACGACAAATTTTAATCCTGAAGATATTGACAATCTTACGGAGGATATAGTAGATGATTCAACAGAAGAATCAATGGAGACTATATCAGCAAAAGAACTACTCAAGATGGTACAACAGTTGCCAGAAGGGTATGCTGCAGTCTTTAACCTTTATGCAATAGAGGACTATTCTCATAAGGAAATAGCAAAAATGCTTAATATTAGTGAAGGCACGTCTCGTTCTCAGTATGTGAGAGCTAGGCAGGCCTTGCAAGTTATGGTTAAACAATATCTAAAGGACAATAGATAAAGAGATGGCATTGGATGGTGATAAAATAAAGGATCTATTCTCCTCAAAACTTGACAGTTTTGAGCCAGAAGTACCTGCTTCAGTTTGGGGCGGGATAGATCAGTTATTGTCACAAATTCCAGTGGCTCCTAGTCCTGATGCAGCTTCATCCCAAGCGGGAGGTGCTTCTTCTCAAACGGGTAATGTTGCAGGTGCAGCAGCTAAGTCTGGTGCAGCACTCAAAACTACGCTTATTGCAGTAGGTGTAGCTGCTTCCGTTGCAGCAGGAGTGTTCTTAGTCTATACACCAGACGAAATACAGGAGCAACCATACGTTGTAGAAGAAATTCAAACCGAGAAAGTAATTGAAGAGCAGCATGAAGAAAGAGTACTAGAAGAAACTACAAAAGTGCTCGCTCAGGCTGACTTTGTGAAGCCTCGTACGATGAAGGAGTCTGTTCCTGGAGTTATTGCTGAGGAGGCTGCTGAAAAACCTATCTTAGCAGCTGAGGAAACTCAACCCAAGAAGGTAGAAGAAAAAGAAGAGGCTAAGCCTGAGGAAGAGCAAGCTGAGGAAGCATTGTCTCCACTACCAATCCCTAAATTCTTCAAAAAAGATATTTCATTTGGAGTCAAAGGTAGTGCAGGTGCTATGTCACGTGATATAGATAATAGAGGGGGAGGAGTTCTTTTCTCTACAGACGATAGAAGTGGTGAGTTTACTGATATGTTAGAGGATGAAAATAGAGATTATGAACTAGCTCATAAGCAGCCAATTTCATTTGGTATGACTATCTCAAAGAGTCTGTCACCTCACTTCTCATTGGAAACAGGATTAATGTTTACTTACTTGTCAAGTAAAATAACATCCAATAGCTCTGTTAATATTAAAGAAGAACAGAAGTTTGGATACCTTGGAATCCCAATATATCTTAATTATAACTTTATAGAACTGCATAGAACCAAATTTTATATATCTTTGGGCGTAATGATGCAAAAGGATATCTATGGAAGATATACTAGCACATTAATAGGAGTCAAAGATATTGGGGGAATTGATTTCCCGTCGGAGGTGCTATACGGTGAACCTGGATATTTGAAAAAGAATATCAGTCAATCAAATTGGCAGTTCTCTTCTCATCTGACTATTGGAGTTGCTTATCCAATCTATCAGCGATTGTATATCAACACCTCGATAGGTGGAGCATATTACTTTGATGCGGGCAATGAATATAGAACGATCTATTCAGATAGAAAATTCCAACTGGACTTGAATCTAGGATTGCGCTTCGATTTCTGATGATGCTCAGGTAGTTATTGAAGTTTGTCTCACTTGCTCCTATAACCTGTTGAAGAGCCTAGCTCTTTAAATCTATAGTTTTAGATATTTACTTTTACTTTATAGTGTATAATATACAACATCAATTATGAAAAAAACAATACTACAAACGCTTGGACTAGCTTTTACTGTTGGTGTCTTGTTAACCTCATGTTTGGGAGACAATAGTGGTAGCTTTACAAATCGAGACACGTTGACCTATGTAAAGGAAATGGATTATGGAATGACTAGGGTAGGAATTCCTAAAGGAGCTTATGCTTTCTCGCATAATTATTTGAACAAGCTAGAAGCAGGAAGATTCTATTACTTAGATTTTGAAATCAATACAAAAGATGGTACAACATCAAATGGGGCGGCATATATTGCTAGCTCAGCAGGACCAGGTACTAGTGGTACGAAACCTGTGATTGAAGGTGTTTTTGACTATGGTGAAACTCAGCCTGTAACAGATGTGTATCCTAGCAGCAATATAAATATTTCTTTTTACTCACCATCTGCATCAAATGGACTTGATGACAAATGGGTGTTTACGTACGAAGCAAATGTTTATAAAGAAGATTTAGACCCCTTTGATGACCCTAATGATCCTAGCAATAATAATATTCAGCTTCATGCAATGATTTTGGATAAGGATCAAGTGGTTGAAAACGGAGAGGTAACAAATGAACTTCCAAAAAATCATGTGATTGTTAGATTATTCTTGAAGAGGCGTCAGACAGTAAATCCATCAAGTAAAGAGACTACTGTTGTTAGAGGAACTGCTAGTATAGATCTTAGAGCGCTCCGTTCAAGATTGGTTATGGATGGAGAATCTGCTGAACAAAAAATAGGTCTTGTACAGTTTAAATACTACAAGGCTAAGAATAAAACTGATGTAGAGGAGCTACCTACATTTACCCCTAACTCAGTAGATGCTACAAATCCTCAATTTTATTTAACTCCAGATAAGTAATAATTCGGATAAGATATAGATAAGGGGATGCAAACCATAACAGTTTGCATCCCCTTATTATTGTTTTTAGTTCAAAGCATCTATATTTGTGCTAACTTCATTATTTATTAGATATTAAAATATAGAATGGAAAATTTTTTAGACGATATAACAATGCCTGAAAATATTATAGTTAAAATAATAGGCACGGGTATAATCCTTTTACTCAATCCCTCATTGCGTTTTATGGCAAGGAGGTTTATTGCTCATGCTGGTTTTTTGACGTCGAAGTCAGAGCTGCGTATAGGGCAGATTGTCAAAATAGTGTGTATGTTTATCAACCTTTGTTGTGTCATTACACTTGCCATCATTTGGGGAGTAGAGCCTAAAAATGTTATAATCGTATTCTCTTCACTGTTTACTGTGATAGGGGTCGCACTCTTTGCGCAATGGTCTATATTGAGTAATATAACGGCAGGTATTGTCATTTTCTTCTCTATGCCATTCCGAATAGGCGATGAGATAGAGATTATGGATAAAGAATTCCCCATCAAAGCAACAGTCGAAAATGTGATGACATTTACTATTCATCTTCGTACCGAGGACGGTAATCTTGTGGTGATGTCTAACACTCTTTTTTATCAAAAGGTGTTGAGCATAAAAGAGACAAGGAGTAACTTCTAATTCAGGAGCAATATGATATTTGTACATGAATAGGAAAAGTTAAAATAATGGTTATATTTGTAAACTATAGAAACAATAAAATAAATCTTATATGTCTGTAAATAAAGTAATACTTGTAGGAAACGTTGGTAAAGACCCTGATGTAAAGTATTTTGACAATGGGAGTGCTGTTGCTAACTTTACTTTAGCAACTACAGAGAGAGGATATACTGCAGCCAACGGAACTCAGATACCAGATCGCACAGAGTGGCATAATGTTGTCTGCTGGAGAGGTTTGGCAAAAGTAGCAGAGCAATTTGTGAGACGAGGGAGCCAGTTGTATATAGAGGGCAAAATTCGTTCACGTACCTATGACGATGCAAATGGTGTGAAACGTTATGTGTCAGAAATCTATGTGGATAATCTAGAGTTGCTAGGTCGTAGAAGAGATAGTGAAGGGGGAGACACTCCATCATCGTCAACCAATTATACGCCTCAGCCAGCATCTACGCAGCCAATGTCTCCAATGCAGGACGAAGAGGACGATTTGCCATTCTAAAAGAGATTAGGATACATCCAAATCAATAGATGTAGGTGAAATATATTGGGCTAAAGATTGACTTCTTTAGCCTTTTTTGAATTTAATAAGATGAGAAAAATACTTTATATCATAATAGCGTTTGTCACTTTTTCGTGTACGCAGTCTGTAAAACAAGATTCTACGCCCAAGCCTAAAGCCTATCCACGTGTCGAACGCTCAGATAGTGTTCATTTACATGAGTTTGTTGATTTTCAGTTCGAATACTCTAGTGATGCATTTTTGGAGGAAACTCCTTCTGAGAATAAAAATCAGGTGTGGTTCAATTTAGATTACTCCTTGCTGAATGCAACGCTATATTGTACCTACGCCAGTATAGATGCCTCCATGTTGAAGAGTTATTTTGCAG
>JASLEN010000094.1 GCA_030151105.1 Dysgonomonas sp. | reverse complement strand
ATAGATTGCTCATGAGGTATACCAGGATTAGATGGAGGGAATACTCTAACAGCCAATATATTTCCGCCTGACTTGTTTACCACATCTGTGATATCAAATTCGCCACGAATAAAAGCACCCTTCATTGTGCCTATTTTTTGGGTATTTAAATAAACCTCAGCAGCATAATTTATGCCATTGAATACTAAATGCAAACGATCATTAGTAACTTTAGTTGGAACTTCAAACTTACATCTGTACCACCAGTTTGTACGACTTAGTGATTCAGGAATATTCATATTATTAAGTCCAAAATATGGATCTGCATACACTCCTTGATCTACCAAAGTAGTCAACACAGTACCTGGCACTGTTGCATTATACCAATTGTCAGTATTTAGAGATGTATCAAAAATAGACTTTGGAGACAAGATTATTTGTTCTTCATCTATCAACTCCCATCCTTTTGTGATTTGCCATTCTCCAGCCAATTGCTCGGTCAACTCTGTTGCAATATTTTGTTTAGCAACTCTTACAGGTACTTGAAAAGGGGCATTACCTTTTGGAAGCTCGGATTCTGGTTGTGGTGCACGTAATCCTGTCCACAACTGACGTTTGAAGTCAAATCCTTTAAACTCTTGACCTATTCCAAGCAGCGAATTTAACAGCAAAAGCCCTATAAAAGCAACTTTAAATATGATTCTCTTATTCATTCTAAAATATTGTATATTTGGTTATTATTTTCAAAGGTTATTGTTGATATATGGTATTAAGTCTATAAATGTACTGAAATATTTAATTTTATCCTAAACACGAGTAGAGATATCCTCTACTCTCAACTTTAGACTAGCTCTACAACTCCTTGTTATACTATATTACACCTAATGGATCTAATAACGACACCAATTTAAGGATATTTAGTATCTAAGTTTTCAATTTAAAATATAATTGTACCTTTGAAAAATATAACATTCATCATCTAATTATGGATCTATTTAATCTTAGAAGAGACTTCTCCCTAAAAACATTGAGTGAGAAGGATATATCCCCCCACCCCATCGACATGCTAAAGCTGTGGCTAGATGAAGCAATACAAGCTGAAGCATTAGAACCTACAGCGATGATGGTTAGCACAGTAAATGCAGAAGGTAGGCCATCATCCAGAATAGTGCTAGTAAAAGAAATAAGCGAAGAGGGTCTAGCCTTTTTCACCAACTACAATAGTAGAAAGGGACACGATATAGCAAGCAACAACTATGTAGCTCTCAATTTCATGTGGCATGAATTGGAACGTCAAGTCAGAATTGAAGGCACAATAGAAAAGTTATCAGAACAAGCATCTGATAAATACTTTGCAATGCGACCGAGAGACAGCCAAATAGGCGCATGGGCATCACCACAAAGTCAAACCATTCCTAGTAGAGATTACCTAGATAATAAGATCAAAGAGACTAATGAATCTTTCGATGGAAAGGACAATATAGACAGACCAATTCATTGGGGAGGCTATCTTATAAAACCTACTTATTTTGAATTTTGGCAGGGGAGAAAAAACAGGCTACACGATAGAATTCAATACCAAGAAGATGGTAAGGATTGGAAAATAGGGCGACTTGCTCCCTAAACAAAAGAAATAACACAATGGAAAAGATATCTAAAACAAATGCTGCTAGACTATTAGATGCAGAAGGGATAGACTATACATTAGTTCCCTATGAGGTTGATGAATCAGACCTTAGCGCTGTACATGTGGCCGAAAAGCTCAATCAGCCAGTAGAACAATTATTCAAAACACTTGTTTTAAAAGGGAATAAGACTGGACATTTTGTAGCAATCATACCAGGAGATGAAGAACTAGATTTGAAGAAAGCTGCGAAAGTCTCTGGTAATAAAAGCTGTGAAATGATAGCTATGAAAGATTTATTAAATGTAACTGGCTATATAAGAGGAGCTTGTTCACCTATAGGAATGAAGAAGCATTTTCCAAGCTATATTCATGAATCTTGTAACGAACATGATATTATTTTTGTGAGTGCTGGAAAGAGAGGTTTACAGATTCAAATAACACCAGATGACTTAGTTAAGGTAGGAAAACTAGAGGTAAATTCACTAATTTAACTCTCTTTATACTAGTTTCAAATGAAACTTAATTATGTTAAAATATTAGGGAGATAAATAAAACCCAATAACTTTGCACAAGAAAAGAACAACTCTTTCGTTGTGTAAGAAGACAAAAACGAAAACTAAAAAACAAGATAAATATACAATGGCCAAAATAGTAGGTGCAGTTGTGGTAAATCAAGAGCGTTGCAAGGGTTGCAATCTATGCGTTGTAGCATGTCCATGCGATGTACTTGACCTAGAACCTCAAAAAATCAACGAAAAAGGTTATCACTATGCATACATGAAAAATCCCGAAGCATGCATTGGCTGTGCAAATTGTGGATATGTATGCCCCGATGGAGTCTTAACCATTTACAAGAAGAAACTAGTATAAACAGATGTAACGAATTACAATTGCTTAGCATAGGCATGTAGTTCGTTTTTTAATAAAAATATAATGTCCGAAGAAGAAATATTTTTAATGAAGGGTAACGAAGCCATTGCCCATGCTGCTATCAGATATGGTGCAGATGGATATTTTGGCTACCCTATTACTCCACAATCCGAAATTCTAGAAACTCTGATGGACGAAGCTCCTTGGAAAAAAACAGGAATGGTGGTAATGCAAGCTGAAAGCGAATTGGCTGCTGTGAATATGGTATATGGGGGTGCTGGCTGCGGAAAAGCAGTTTTCACGTCTTCTTCTAGCCCAGGTATGAGCTTGATGTTAGAAGGAGTGTCGTTCCTAGCTGGAGCTCAGCTTCCTTGTCTTTTGATAAATGTGATGCGTGGTGGACCAGGACTAGGAACTATTCAAGCTTCGCAGTCTGACTATTTCCAAGCTGTAAAAGGTGGAGGACATGGCGACTATAATATGATTGTGCTTGCACCAGCATCTGTACAAGAGATGGCTGACTTTGTGGCACTAGGATTCGACAAAGCATTTAAATATACAAATCCAGTGATGATTCTGGCAGATGGTGTGATTGGTCAGATGATGGAAAAAGTGGTTCTTCCTCCTTTCAAAGCAAGAAGAACTGATGACGAAATTAGAGAACAATGCCCTTGGGCAACTCTAGGTCGCCGCAAAGGGACACCTCCTACTATCGTAACTTCGATAGAGTTAGACTCGCCCAAAATGGAGAAACGAAATCTTCACTTACAAGATAAATACGCACAGATACAAAGAGACTTCTGCCTATTTGAAGAAGTGCTATGTGAAGATGCAGACTACATTCTTGTAGCTTATGGCTCTGCTGCACGTATCTGTAAAAAATCGGTAGAGATAGCTAGAGAACAAGGCATCAAAGTAGGTTTGATTCGTCCTATAACACTATGGCCTTTCCCAACTAAGGTAATTGATAGCTATACCAACTCCGTAAAAGGTTTTATGGCTGTAGAAATGAGTGCAGGACAAATGGTAGAAGACGTTAGACTTGCAGTAGAAGGCAGAACAAAAGTTGACTTCTATGGACGTTTGGGTGGAATTATTCCTACTCCAGACGAAGTGGTAGAGGCACTTAAAAGCAAATTTAATTGCTAATCACGATTAACAAAGAAAGATCATGGATATAAATAATATAATAGACCCTGCCAATTTGGTATATGCCAAACCAGTGCTGATGAACGACACCGAGATGCACTATTGCGCTGGATGTTCTCATGGCGTGGTACACAAAGTATTAGCAGAGGTTATTGATGAATTAAATTTGACAGACAAAACTATTGGAATTGCTCCTGTAGGATGTGCTGTTTTTGCATACAATTATCTTGATATAGATTGGCAAGAGGCTGCTCATGGTAGAGCACCTGCATTGGCTACTGCTGCAAAGCGTTTGAATCAAGACAAAATGGTGTTCACATATCAAGGAGATGGTGACTTAGCAGCTATTGGAACTGCTGAAACAATCCACGCAGCAAACCGTGGAGAAAACATTGCTATTATATTCATCAACAATGGAATATATGGGATGACTGGTGGTCAGATGGCTCCTACAACCTTGAACAACATGAAGACCGCAACCACTCCCAATGGGCGTGATGCTAGCTTTGCAGGATATCCGTTGAGAATATTGGACATGTTGGCAACTATGGATAGCGTTTGTTTGGCAACACGCACAAGCGTACATACTGCTGCTGCAGTGAAGAAAACGAAGCGAATGATAAAATTAGCCTTCGAAAACTCGATGGCAAATAAGGGTACATCTATCGTAGAGGTAGTTTCAACATGTAATATGGGTTGGAAAATGACTCCTGCGGCTGCAAATGATTGGATGGTAGAAAATATGTTCCCAATTTATCCTATTGGTGATTTAAAAAATAAATAAGAAGACTAGATATGACTCAAGAAATAATTATAGCTGGTTTTGGAGGACAAGGAGTATTATCAATGGGAAAAACTCTTGCTTACTCTGGACTGATGGAAGACAAAGAGGTTTCTTGGTATCCTTCTTATGGACCAGAACAACGCGGTGGAACATCTAATGTAACTGTTATCCTTAGCGATACACCGATTAGCTCACCAATTGTAAACTCATTTGACATTGCAATTATTCTAAATCAACCATCGTTAGACAAATTTGAATCGTCTGTAAAACCTGGTGGAATCCTAATTTATGATCCTAATGGTTTACAAAAAGTTCCTACACGCAAAGATATTAAGGTGTATAGTGTGGCTGCTTATGACGCTTCGCTTGAGCTAAAGAACGCTAAGACGATGAATATGATTGTACTTGGAGGAGTACTTAAAACTTGTCCAATGGTAACAATAGAGAGTGTAATGAATGGGCTGAAGAAAACTCTTCCAGAACGTCATCACAAATTATTGCCGATGAATGAAGAGGCTATCAGAAAAGGAATGGATATTATTACAGAAATGAAATAATCATTGCGTGAAATACGTTCTACTCATTCTGCTACTTTCCATGTTTTTCAGTTCATGCACAGTAATCGACACCGTTATGGGATGGAACAAATGTGCACAATCAGGTTGTGAAAGAGAGAAAGTAAAGAATTGCAATTATTGTGGTTTTCATTGTGAATCATACTCCCCACCTGAAGCTTTTAACCGACAAGTGAGTAAGTCTATAGATGAGCAAGTAAAGAGATCACAGAAAGAGTACAAGAACAGTAATTTTAGATAGTGTCACAAAATATAACCGCCTATTCTTCGCTAAGAATAGGCGGTTTTTACATCAACTAAAAAACTATTTCATAAGAGAGGATAGTGTGCATTAAAAAGTAAGCTTTGAATCATCAGTAAAAGAATTAAAATCCCTCTCCTTTTATGTATTACAAAGTAAGCACAATAATTACTACTCATCAATCGCAAGAAATGATGATATATCAACGTTTTAGTAATAGCATGTAATTAGTTATCCGTTTAGAGCTCAGTCGCATTTCTAATATATTCTCTTGCTGTCTCTATGATAGGGTCAATATGGTTATTTCTGTCCTCTTCTGTTACTCCACAAGATACATCTGGTTTAATGCCAAATTCTATATGATTCATTTCTGCATCCAACATAGGAGAAGCTGAAAATCGTACAGACCAACCATTTGGCAACTCCGAAGAAAAGGGCATTCCCCCTCCCCCACCAGTCACATCTCCAAATATCTTCACATTGGGAGCATAGCGCATTGCACTCACAAAATCATTAGCAGCACTATAGGTTCTCCGATTGGTCAATACTGCTACCTTCTTGAGGTATGATAAACCAGCATAAGGTTCTACTGTTTTTTTATAGGGTTTTGAGAAATCGTTGTGTCCTTTGCCCGTTTTGTGGAGCATGTAACCCACTAGCGTTTTTTCAGTTACAAAAGGAGAAACTAGCTTTTCACTATTGGTAAGCTGACCTCCTCCATTGTTCCGCACATCTATAATTATTCCATCACAAGTCATCAGATGTTTGATTACCTCATGCAAATTACCAGTACCTATGCCTGCCGAAAAGCTATTGTAGTAAACATAACCGATATTATCTTTCAGCACTTTGTATTTCAATCCACTAGCAATCTTATAATCTTTCCCTAAATAGTTATCGTGCTCTATAAGGTCAATATAGAAATTGCGTGGATAATCGTCATACCAATCCGTATATCGTGCAACATCAAATGGGCTATAAAGATTGACATGTCCATCCTTCAACTCTTTCAACATTTCATCCATCAAGTAGAAGAGAGCTTCACGCCCCATATCCTCACTCACTCGAGGAGCATAACGAGTATATACCTCATCCCAATCTACATCTTTGGCTTCAAAAAAACAATAGCGCTCGTCCATGATTTGCCAAAGTGCATCAAAATTCCCTTTCATATCATTCTTGTAGTCATCTTCGTTAAAGCAAGATGCAAAAAGAGAAGAGATCAGTAATACGATGAGTATATATTTCAGTTTCATAAAAATATAGTTTAATACGCATTAGTATGGAATAAACAATTCAGAGAACTCTTTAGCTGAGTAACGATAAAAATTTAAATCTATTTTACCTGTTGCACCAGCAACTCTTCCAGAATGAGAGAATTGCCAGATTCTCCAATTCTTAATATCATTAGAGGGCTCATTATCCAAATCAACAATCCAAATCAAATTATCAGGAAAATTACCATCAATATATAATTTGTAGCATTCCTTGTTTGTATATAATAATGGATGTACTCCATAATGATCATGTAAAGCACTCTCTAGTTCTTTTAATTCTCTCACAGTTTTATTCACAAAATCACGATCTCCAGAGTGAGGATTAGCAGGAGAGTGTTCCACATCAATCGCAGGAATCATGTCCCCTACCTGATTTTTAGCCACCCTTATAAAATGCTTTGCC
>JASLEN010000039.1 GCA_030151105.1 Dysgonomonas sp. | reverse complement strand
AACAACTCTGAATCTACTAGATTTTTTGAACATCCCAATGTGATTACATCTACTCTATTTTTTCTCATCTATTATAATATATGTGTGAAAGCTCTTTGAACTTATAAAATTTTACCCCTATAACACATTGTATCATATATTATAGGGGTAAAACGATTCTTCTATTTATATTTTGTTATTCACCAAATAGGCTATCTACAAACTCTTTCCTTCTGAATACTTGCAAATCTTCCATTCCCTCTCCCAGTCCAATATACTTAACAGGAATCTTAAACTGATCAGAAATACCAACTACAACTCCTCCTTTTGCCGTACCATCTAACTTTGTGATAGCTAGCGAAGAGACGTCAGTGGCAGCTGTAAATTGCTTTGCTTGCTCGAATGCATTTTGTCCTGTAGAGCCATCCAATACTAGGAGAACTTCGTTTGGAGCACCCTCTACAATTTTATGCATCACATTTTTAATCTTAGTGAGCTCATTCATCAGACCCACTTTATTGTGCAAACGCCCTGCAGTATCAATCAGCACCACATCTGCATTATTAGCCTTAGCAGAACTCAACGTATCGAAAGCTACAGATGCAGGATCTGCTCCCATCGATTGCTTAACGACAGGCACATCCACACGCTTACCCCACTCCACTAACTGCTCTACAGCAGCTGCTCGGAAGGTATCGGCTGCACCTAAATACACCTTCTTACCCGCTTTTTTAAATTGGTGAGCAAGTTTACCAATGGTTGTTGTTTTGCCAACACCATTCACCCCCACCACCATTATCACATATGGTTTTTTATCTTCAGGAAATGAGAAATCTTCTTCATCTACTGAGTTATTTTCTGTCAACAAACCAGCTATTTCATCTTTCAAGATTGTATTAAGCTCGCTTGTAGTCACGTACTTATCACGTTCAATACGCTCTTCAATACGCTCGATAATCTTCAACGTAGTATCTACTCCTACATCTGATGTTATTAATATTTCTTCGAGTTCGTCAAGAACATCATCATCAACTTTCGACTTGCCCGCAATGGCGCGAGACAACTTAGAAAACATAGACACTTTTGTTTTCTCCAAACCTTTGTCTAATGTTTCTTTTTTATCTTTTGAAAAGAACTTGAAAAATCCCATAATATTAAATTAAAAGAGTTTAAGCAAAGTTGCACTCCGCCATAGATTAAATGCCTGTTACTTACAAAGCTACAAAATGGACAATAAAAAACCTCCTTGCATACTCATGAAGGAGGTGTTTTATATATTATTAACAGAATTATTTTTTCAAATATTCTTGTACTAAGTCAGTCGGAACCATTTCTTCTTTAAAAGTATAAGCCCCTGTCTTTGGTGACTTAACTGTCTTAATAACTTTTGCAAAACCGCGACCCTCTTTAGAAGCTCTCTCGCGATAACCTGCTACTGCTTTTTTTGCCATGGTCTATTTGTTTTACTTGATTTCTTTATGAACAGTCATTTTTCTCAACACTGGATTGTATTTTTTAAGTTCCAATCTCTCAGTAGTGTTTTTTCTATTTTTTGTTGTGATATAACGAGATGTACCTGGCATACCACTTTCTTTGTGCTCTGTGCACTCAAGAATTACTTGAATTCTATCTCCTTTTTTCTTAGACATTGTTATAGCCTCCTATTTTATGCGTTTAGATATCCAGCTTCTGCAGCCTTCTTAATAGCAGCATCTAACCCTATCTTGTTTATTGTACGTATGCCCGCTGCTGTAACGTTAAGGCTTACCCAACAATCTTCTTCTACCCAGTAGAATTTTTTCTTAAACAGGTTGATATTAAATTTTCTCTTAGTCTTGATATTAGAGTGAGAAACTTTGTGACCAACCATAGCTTTTTTTCCTGTTATTTGACAAATTTTGGACATTGCTATCGTATTTTATTTACTTATATTTCGATAATAATTTTCTAAACTGGAGCGCATCTCTTCCAATTTGGGTTGCAAATATAGTCATAGTTTGGTTAAGAACAAACAATTACTTATCATTTTATTTCTTTCTTTCAAGTTTTCACATTTTAGAGTAGCAAACTTGTTGTTAATATTCTAGAGAGAATAATCATTGAGCTCTTTTCTAAAGATTAGACACTCCTTATAACTTACAAACATAAAATACACAATCAATAGGTAAACCTAATTTATTGTATATACGACAAACACAATCCTAGATATTCTACCTATCTTCGCTAGGTAATGGATAGTATACATGTGCAAAGAAGAACAATTAACTAAAAACATTCTTATAACAGGAGCATCTGGTTTCATCGGCAGTTTTATGGTAGAAACCGCCATAAACAGAGGATACAAAGTATATGCGGCTATAAGAAAAAACAGCAGCAAAGAGTTTCTACCACAAAATGGAATTTCTTTCGTTGAATTAGACTATTTGAACATCGAGAATCTTGCAAATCAATTACAAAACATAGATTATATTATACACTGTGCCGGCATCACTAAAAGTAAAAGATCAGAAGACTTTGACAAAATCAATTTTCAATATGCCGTTAATCTTTGCGAAGCCATAAAATTAGCGGGAGGTAGGCTTAAAAAACTTGTACAAATCAGCAGTCTAAGCGTGATGGGCACAGGAGATGAAATCAATTTCAGTCCATTCTCACCCACTGATATCCCAAAGCCAAACACACATTATGGGCGTAGCAAACTGAAATTTGAACAGTATCTGCAATCGCAACAAAAAGTGCCCTATATTATATTACGTCCAACTGGCGTTTATGGCCCACGAGAGACAGATTATTTGATGATGCTAAAATCCATAAAAAGTGGGTTTAATATCAAAGCGGGATTTACCCCGCAACAACTTACATTTATCTACATACAAGATCTAGTAGATTTAGTCTTTTTAGCGTTAGAAAGTCAAATGGAAAATCAGACATACTTAGTTTCGGATGGCAATACTTATACTGATAAAGAATACTCTGATATCATAAAAGAATTGCTGCCTAAACAAAAGACAATTAACATTCGCATTCCTCTCTGTTTGTTAAAAGCAGTATCATATATCAGTTGGGGCGGTTCATTTCTTAGCAAAAAACCTTCGACACTAAACCCTGACAAGTACAAAATAATGAAACAGAGGAACTGGAAGTGCAACATCGACAAAACAATTTCAGACCTTGGTTTTGAGCCTAAATATAATCTACATCAAGGCTTGAGGGCAAGCATCGATTGGTATAGAGCCAATGGATGGCTAGGATGATAAGGAAAAATGAGAATTATAAACATTATTTGATAAATATTTTTATTATCTTTGGGCATATCGATAGCATGCTATAAAACATGCACAAGAATAAAAAGAATTCAATTTTAACTAATTATTAAATATACAAACAAATGATTAAAGTAGGTATTAATGGATTTGGACGTATTGGACGTCTAGTGTTCCGTGCTGCACAAGGCAGAAAAGATATTCAAGTTGTAGGTATCAATGACCTAATCGATGTTGAGTACATGGCTTATATGCTTAAATATGATACTATCCACGGTAAATTCGATGGAACAGTAGAAGTTAAAGATGGTAAGCTTGTTGTTAATGGAAACGCTATCCGTGTTACTGCTGAAAGAAACCCAGCTGACCTTAAATGGGATGCTGTAGGTGCAGAATATGTAGTTGAGTCAACAGGTCTTTTCCTAGACAAAGCTAGCGCTGAAGCTCACGTTAAAGCTGGTGCAAAATATGTAGTAATGTCAGCTCCTTCAAAAGACGACACTCCGATGTTCGTAACTGGAGTTAACACTGACAAATATGTAAAAGGAACTCAATTCGTTTCTAACGCATCTTGTACTACTAACTGTCTTGCTCCAATTGCAAAAGTTCTTCACGATAAATTTGGTATCCTAGAAGGATTGATGACAACTGTACACGCTACAACAGCTACTCAAAACACTGTGGACGGACCTTCAGTTAAAGACTGGAGAGGTGGACGTGCTGCTGCAGGAAACATTATCCCTTCATCAACTGGTGCTGCTAAAGCTGTAGGTAAAGTTATCCCTGAACTTAACGGAAAACTTACTGGTATGGCATTCCGTGTTCCAACTCTTGACGTATCTGTAGTCGACTTGACTGTTCGTCTTGCAAAAGAAACTACTTATGACGAAATCTGTAAAGCTATGAAAGCTGCTGCAGAAGGAGAAATGAAAGGTGTGCTAGGATATACAGAAGACGAAGTAGTATCTGCTGATTTCATCGGTGATGCTCGTACTTCTATCTTCGACGCTAAAGCTGGTATCCAATTGAGCCCAACTTTCGTAAAAGTTGTTAGCTGGTATGACAATGAGTGGGGTTACTCAAACAAAGTTCTTGAGCTAGTAGCTGAAATGAAAAAAATCAACGGATAATTTAAATTATCTATTGAATATAAAAGCACCTCAGTTTTGAGGTGATTTTTTGTTTTTGAAAATAAGGAATCGCTATCTTTCATTTTTTTATGGATTAGTATATAAAAAAAGGTTTACTTTGGAAGAGGAGATTTCTATCTAAACATCAAAACAGACAAACCGCATCATCA
>JASLEN010000034.1 GCA_030151105.1 Dysgonomonas sp. | reverse complement strand
TAGAATATAATATATTAAGTTTTAGTATTTTCAATAATCACAAAAATAAGAAAAAATCCCACCAACCATCCAAAAAAAGGAAAGAAATGGGGCGGAATAAAAAAAGTCTTTTATTCCCATCTTTTGCCCAAAAGATATCTTGGCTTCTTTATTAAAATGTATTTGTCTTTTTAAGAAATAGTTATCGTTCAAAAGGATATTTATTTCAAATTAAATAATCTTTTTGATTTTTTAATCTCTTATTTTTGAACTAAAAGTTATTTGTTTTTCGTATATTTGTGCAAAATTAAATTATTGCCCAATGAAAGTAGAACAAGTTTTAACAGACCTAAAACGCAGATTCCCTAACGAACTAGAATACCATCAAGCGGTAGAGGAAGTGTTGGAATCGATAGAAGAAGTGTATAATCAGCATCCAGAATTTGAGGCTGCAAACCTCATCGAAAGACTTTGTATTCCAGATCGTATCTACTCATTCAGAGTGACTTGGGTGGACGACAGAGGCAAGGTGCATACCAATATGGGCTATCGTGTACAGCACTCCAATGCTATTGGGCCATACAAGGGTGGAATCCGTTTTCACTCTTCCGTAACTCCTTCTATTCTAAAGTTTTTGGCTTTTGAACAGACTTTCAAAAACTCGCTCACAACCTTGCCAATGGGCGGAGCAAAGGGAGGTTCGGATTTTAATCCTAAAGGGAAATCGACCAACGAAATTATGAAGTTTTGCCAAGCCTTTATGGAAGAACTTTGGTTACATATTGGGCACGATACGGATGTGCCAGCAGGAGATATTGGTGTAGGAGGTCGTGAAGTGGGCTACATGTTTGGAAAATACAAAAAGCTAAGTCACGAGTTTACAGGGACTTTTACGGGTAAAGGGCTTACTTTCGGAGGGTCGCTCATTCGTCCTGAAGCTACGGGATATGGCAATGTGTATTTCTTGCTAGAGATGCTGAAAACTAGAAACATAGATATCAAAGGAAAACGCTGTCTTATTTCGGGCTCGGGAAATGTGGCACAATACACTTGCGAAAAACTGATTGAACTAGGCGCTATTCCTGTAACGATGTCGGATTCAGGAGGATATATTTATGACCCAGAAGGTATTACGCAAGAAAAACTAGAATACATTAAAGAACTAAAAGAGCTTTATAGAGGACGAATTAGCGAATACGCTGATACTTACGGCTGTAAGTATGTAGCTGGGGCTCGTCCGTGGAGTGAGAAGGCTGATATTGCATTGCCTTGTGCCACTCAGAATGAGATCAATGAAGAGGATGCAAAAGCATTGATAGCCAATGGTGTTATCGCAGTTTCGGAAGGAGCAAATATGCCATCGTCAGCTAAGGCTGTTCATGCCTTCATAGGAGCTAAGATATTGTATGCTCCAGGTAAGGCTTCCAACGCTGGAGGTGTGGCTACATCGGGGCTAGAGATGACTCAAAACTCGGCTCGAATCAGTTGGACTGCCGAAGAGGTGGATGCCAAATTGAAACAGATCATGAAACAAATTCACGAGAGCTGTATCAAATATGGTACGCAGTCTGATGGTTACATCAATTATGTGAAGGGTGCAAATATTGCTGGATTTATGAAAGTGGCTCGTGCTGTGATGGCGCAAGGAGTAGTATAAGATAAGGTTAAGTCGAGTATAAGTTCGATATAATGATAATTTAGATCGGATGGAATAGCAATATTTCATCCGTTTTTTATTATATTGAGAATCTTAATTCCTAAAGTTATTATTATGAAAAAAATATTAGTCCTTTTTGCTACATTATTGTTTTCGTTTTGCCTTTCAGCACAAAAAATAGATCAAAGCGTATTGAATGAGTTTACGAATAAACCGCTGATTTCTACTTCTTGGTCGAGTTTTGGGTTTAAGGTACTTTTTGATAGGAGGAGCTTTCCCAATGGTGAATTTTCTTTCTCCTCCGAAAATGGGACAATCTATTTTCATTGCAGATGGTGGTGGGGCATAGCGGGTATTGCCAAAGATTCAGACTTGCTGATGAAGTTGACAGATGGTAGAGTGGTTAGTTTAAAGGCTACTCATGATTTTTATCCTTATGGAGAGAAAAATCAAAATTTGGAGGCTGTTTATACAGGCGACTGTTCACTTTTGGGTGAGGATGGGAACTTTGTGGAATTGGTGCAAGTCGATACCAATCATGGAGTGCTGCTTCTTGATTGGAATAAGAAGGATGCTGACAAAATAGCTAAGGCATATCGCTTGCTGCAAGAGGAGATTGCAAAATATTGAGCCTATTGTTTATCTACTTCCCGTCAATAGACGATAGAAAGGTGGAGCCAGTTTTTGTAATGCTATAGCGACTGCCATGGATAGAACGATGGATAATGGAATAGATATATAGTACATCGGTAGAATTACTTCTACGGTATTTCTACCTGCAAAATGTATCCATGTTTGCTCAAAAAGAATCAAGAAAGCATGGTGAAAGAGGTAGATGCTAAAAATGTATTGAGCCAATAGTGAACTGTTTATCCTATTGATGAACTTAGGACTAATGTAATCGTAGCTCAACCATGCAATGACAATGCCAAACAGCGTGTACACATTGTAGAATGCCATGATATAGAGGTAGTAAAATTGTGCCTCAAATTTGGAAAGAACGACAAAAGTGAGCCAAAGCAACGAAAGTATTATCAAATACTTGGGGCTTACTTTTTGAGGTAATTCTACTTTACTTATTGAAATCCAAGCGCCCAATGTAAAAAAGATGATAGAAAGTGTGGCACTTGGCAGTTGTTCGGGTAGGCATATCCATGCTATTATGGCAGGGACGATGACATATAATCCACCTTTTTTTGCTACCCAATATATGATGGGAGAAAAGAGAGTGAGTGCAAATAAGTTTCTCAAAAACCATAGATAATAGGCTTGAGGCTTCAATATCCAACCCTCCAAAATCGACTTGGCAGAATATTCGGGAAGCAGATAGTTGAGATGCAAATAGGATGGTACGAAATCTCTATAACTGAGCCAAACTAGGAATATGAAAATAGCAGACATGAGAAGAAATGGGATCAGAACGGTTCTCACTCGCTTCATTACTTGCGACTTATACCAAACTAAAGTAAAAGCTGCTCCATCTTTGAAAAATAATATACCCGAAATCAAAAAGAATAGAGGTACAGCTGTTCGTCCAATATCTATGGAAGGTGCAAAAAAGAAATGATTGATGGCAGGGCTATACCTGTTGGTGAGAAATGCAAAATTGAATGCATGAATAACAACTACCAATATGGTCATCAGGATTGATAGCCATCGCAGCTTTTTACTCAAATATTCTGTCATCATCTGCTTATTGCAATTTTTTTAGTTTTCAATAGATTCTTCTTCCTCATCAAATCGGAGCGATTCTACTTTGTCCAATCTGCCTATCAACTCTTCGTATTGTGCTTTGCGAATTTCTAGAGTCATTTGGCAATCCATATCAAAACTCTGATCGAGTGTGGTAGCCTCTAAATCTTTCACGATACGCATCACATCATTCATAAAAGGATATTCGAACATGAAGGATACTTGCAAATCTACCGTTTTTTCCACTATTTCAGCTTCAGCAATAGCCAATGCCGCTGCCTCTCTGTAGGCTACAATTAGCCCGCCAGTGCCTAGCTTGATTCCTCCAAAATAGCGAATCACTATGATTAGAACATCCGTAAGCTCATTAGAGTTTATTTGACCCAAAATTGGTTTGCCAGCCGTTCCAGAAGGTTCTCCATCGTCATTCGATCTAAAGTCTTTGCGATCAGCCCCCAACATATATGCCCAACAAACATGGCGAGCGTCGTAATACTTCTTCCTAAACTCGTCCACCACCTCTTTCACCTCTTCTACTCGTTTGATGGGAATCACGAAGCCTATAAACTTGCTTCTCTTTTCGGTAAAAGTAGCTTCTGTCTGCTGTTCAATAGTTTTGTAGGTATCTGCCATAGGAGCAAAGATATTATGATTCGTTCTTTTCCAAAACTTTTTCGGAGGATATTTTTTTTGAGCAAAACGACGTTTGTTTTCTTATTTATTCGTATCTTAAATATAAGACAAACTTATACTGACAGCAAAACAAGGAGCGTGTATGCTGACCACTTCTGTTTCTCTACGCTATAAGTGTGATAATCTATTTCAAGCTCTATTGTTGAAATGGATTATTCAAAAAAAGGACGTTGTAAGGTTCAATTGCTAATCTTTAAAAGATGAATAATTATGAATTACCATTGCAAGAGTAAAATTTTCACACACCTTTTGACGCTCCTTTTCGGGCTTCAACTGAATGCTCAGAGCGATACTGTGCAAATTGTGAATACGATGACCGATAAAGTTGAAATAACTGGCACACTACTAACTGCCCGAAAGTCGCTAGCTTACAGAGATTTCAATATAGACAATAGCTATGCACTAGCTATCAATACAGAAAACTTTAAACTGAATACGGCAGATATTAATATCTACGATATGCCTTATTCCCGAACAGCTAATTATCCTAACTATAAACGTTTGGCTCTCAACTCTGGAGTACTTTTTGGGGCAGGTGTAACCATGCTCGGAGTCTTGTATTTGTTGCCTGAGGGCGCTACTGCGTGGAATAAAAAGGAAATTGAAGAAACTCCTTTTTTCAAGCGTTGGTGGAAAAATGTGAAAGCAGGACCAGTGGTAGATAAAGATAGCTTTCTGTTCAACTATATTTTGCATCCCTATGGCGGAGCAGCATATTTTATGGCAGCACGTAGTCAAGGATTTAGCATGTGGTATTCGGCACTCTATTGTGCGGGAGTATCCACCATCTTTTGGGAATATGGGATTGAGGCATTTATGGAAATTCCATCCATTCAAGACCTCATCATCACACCTGTAGTGGGTACAGCCATGGGCGAATGTTTCTATTTGCTCAAACGACATATTGTTTCTAACGATCACCGCCTCTTTGGATCTAAGATTTTGGGAAATATAATGGTTTATTTTATTGATCCTGTCAACGAAGTAATTGGCATTTTTGCAGGAAACAATACTCGAAAAAAGAAAGAGGGAAGCCATCGAAACGTAGAGGTGGTATGTGCTCCTTACGTCAATCCCATTGGCGTCAATTCAAGTGTTGGGCTTAATCTTGCTATTCGTTTTTGATCCAAATTTTATCTCTAGGTCTGACTTATTGTAAGTCATGACGTGACTATATGTCGTATTTTATTAGAGGCGTGCGAGAGAAGCATAAAAATGAGCCGATAGAAGAATTTTATAAATACTCTATGTAACCTCCAAAAGCCGAAATACGTCTATAAAGTATATAAGAAGCATTATTTAGACTGAAAATAGAAAAACATTCTTGGCATTGTTTTTGTTTCTTATATAAACAGTTAGACATCTTGTCCCTTTCTGTAAAAAGTGGTATCATTGGTCAAGAAAATCTAGCAACAGATTAAATAGTAAAAAACATCAAATAAGACGGTTATGGAAAATAATTTTTCTACAAGAGTTCGCAAAATCATGACTTACAGTCGTGAGGAGGCCGGACGTCTACAAAACAACTATCTTGCGCCCGAACATTTGATGCTTGGAATTCTTCGCAACGGAGAAGGTATGGCCATTCAGGCATTGATAGATTTTGGCATTGATAGAGATGCCCTCAAAAGTCAATTAGATTCAAATGTAACAAATCATATAGACGAGGCATATCCAACCAACGAAATTGTATTGGATAAGAAAGCAGAGAAAATTCTTAAAATGAGTATGCTAGAAGCAAGGCTGACAAGAAGTCAAGAAACTGATTCGGAGCACCTATTGCTAGCTATCCTCAAGGAGTATGACAATTATGCAGCTCAGCTTCTAGCACAATCCAATTTGGATTATAGTGGAGCTTTTGCATACGTAAAAAGTGTAACAGATATAGTGAAAAATAATACAAAAAAAGATATAACAGAAAGCCCCAAAATGGGTCCCGACTTCACAGATGATGAAGACGAAGACGATTTTGGAGGAGCAAGTGCAAGTAGCGACATAGGTACAAAACAACCTAAACAAGCTACAGATACTCCAGTGTTGGACAACTTTGGGGTGGACATGACAAAGGCTGCACTCGAAAACAAGCTAGACCCAATAGTAGGACGTGAAAAAGAAATTGAGCGTATTGCACAAATTCTTTCTCGTCGCAAGAAAAACAACCCTATCCTTATCGGAGAACCAGGTGTTGGTAAATCGGCTATCGTAGAGGGATTGGCACTTCGCATTACGCAGAAAAAAGTATCTCGTATCCTATTCGACAAGCGAGTGGTGGCACTAGATATGGCATCTGTGGTGGCAGGTACAAAATATAGAGGACAATTTGAAGAGCGTATCAAAGCTATTTTGAATGAGCTTTCGAAGAATCCAAATATCATTCTCTTCATCGACGAAATTCACACCATTGTGGGTGCGGGTGGAGCAACAGGCTCACTAGATGCTGCCAATATGTTGAAGCCAGCATTGGCACGAGGCGAAATCCAATGTATTGGAGCAACAACTTTGGACGAGTATCGCAAAAATATTGAAAAAGATGGAGCACTAGAACGTCGTTTCCAAAAGGTGATTGTAGATCCTACAACTGCTGACGAAACGCTACAAATCTTGCGCAACATCAAAGATAGATACGAAGAGCATCATAATGTTAAATATACTGACGAGGCGCTTGTGGCGTGTGTCAAGCTGACAGATAGATATATTACCGATCGCAATTTCCCAGACAAGGCTATTGATGCTTTGGATGAGGCAGGGTCGAGAATGAATATCTCGAATGTAGTTGTTCCAGAGAGCATCGAAAAGCTAGAGGAAGAATTGCAAGAGGCTATAGCTAAGAAGACAGAAGCGGTTAAAAATCAGCAATATGAATTAGCAGCAAGCTTTAGAGATACGCAACGACAAGTGGCGGCAAAACTAGAGCAAGAGGAAAATGCTTGGAAGAGTCAAATGAAAGAGCAACCTGAAATTGTAGATGAGTCTAAAGTGGAGGAAGTGGTTTCATTGATGTCAGGCGTGCCTGTGCACCGTATTGGAGCATCGGAAGGTGTGAAATTGGTGGGTATGAAAGAAACACTCAAAGGTTCGGTTGTAGGACAAGACAAGGCTGTGGAGAAGATTGTAAAATCTATTCAACGCAACAGACTTGGATTGAAAGATCCAAATCGTCCAATCGGAACATTTATGTTTCTTGGACCAACAGGTGTTGGTAAAACGCATTTGGCTAAAAAGATTGCAGAGCAATTGTTCGACTCCGATGATGCGCTCATCCGTATCGATATGAGTGAGTATATGGAGAAATTCAATGTATCTCGTTTGGTTGGTGCACCTCCAGGATATGTAGGTTATGAAGAAGGTGGATTGATGACCGAAAAAGTTCGTCGCAAACCTTATTCGGTAATCCTACTTGATGAGATTGAGAAAGCGCATCCAGATGTATTCAACCTTTTATTGCAAGTTTTGGACGAAGGTCACTTGACGGATAGTCTTGGACGAAAAGTGGATTTCAAAAACACGATTCTGATCATGACTTCCAACGTGGGAACTCGCCAGTTGAAAGACTTTGGAAAAGGTGTAGGGTTCTCTGTCGGTGGCGATATTGACAAAGAATATTCACGTGGAGTGTTGACAAAAGCGTTGAACAGAACGTTCTCGCCAGAGTTTATCAACCGTGTGGATGATATAATTATCTTCGACCAATTGGAGAAAGATACTATTGAGAAGATTATCGAAATCGAATTGCGTTCGTTCAACAAGCGAATGAAAGAACTAGGATATAGTGTCCATCTAGAGCAAGAAGCAAAAGACTTTTTGGTAGAAAAAGGCTACGATGTTCAGTTTGGTGCACGACCATTGAAACGTGCCATCCAAAACTATGTGGAGGATGAAATTGCTGAACAAGTATTGTCTGGAAACATCAAAGAGGGTAGTGCAATCGCTTTCAAGGTGAATAAAGAAAATGATAAATTGGAGGCTATGGCAATGGAGGAAATGCCTGCTGCTAATTGATTTAATAGATAGTTAGTGTGTTAAAAGAAAAGCTCAAGTCGATGGACTCGAGCTTTTTTTATAGTTTTATAATTATTTTGACACAAAGGTTGGTGACGAATCTATAGATAATATCTAAAACTTGAATACGACAGAATGCTAAACTAATATGCAAAAAAGCTACAAAAACTTGTTAACAGCACAAGGTGCAACATGGCGTGAAGCCATAACAACATATCACAATTTTTTTAAAGTCGATTTGACTCAGTATATTGATGATTTAGTGGAGTACTACGAATTACCTAAAGGCGCAACTTTTATTCTTCATGATATTGCCGAAGAGGGTGATGAGGATGAACTCTTAGAGCCAAGCATGTATAATTTGTATGAGCAACGTGATAAGTCGTCCCCAGCGTACATAAGTCGATTAGAAAGTGAGTTTGGAGAACAAATTCCTCATGAGTTACAAGAGCTTTATCTCAATTTTGGGACGTTTGGGATCAATGGTTGCGAAGGCTTTGATATATCGAGTGTGGTTGAAAGAGACTTCTTTTATAGTCAATTCTCAAATTATGCTTATGCTTCTATGTTTTCAGAAGAGACTGATACTCTTAGCAAAGAACAACTTGATAAATTATTGAAGCGTTTTTATTTCTTTGGTGTGGGCTTCTTTGAGAGTGGAGCAAGGTCTGTAATCTATTATTACGATAGAGAAGAACAATATTATGGCGAAGCCGAAATGCTGCCTGACGAATGTCCAAAGATGAAATCTGAAGTTTTTCCTGCAATGTTCAATGCTACATTGCCTCGTTATACTTTTGATGAGTTACTTTGTAGGCAAGTGGATAAATATTTACTCAAGGAGATACTTTTTCATGGCGATATAAATCTAGCTTATGGTTCGGGAGATGACTGGGAAGAAGTGTTGGATGAAAAGTATAAGAGATAAAATAAAAGCTCAAATCTTAATTGATCTGAGCTTTTATTTTTAACTTTAAGAGAATCGTTTTTTACAGATGTACAATCCTTAAATGATATTTCTATGAAAACAAATTATTATTATTTATTGTTAGTCGCATTTCTATTAACCATGCTGAATGCGTGTAGTGATAGTGAGGGGGTAGATACTTATGTGAAGGAAGTTCCCAAAGAAATACGAGAGGACATAGATAAGCGATTTGAAAAATATAAATATGAGTACAGCCACACTAATGATCAAGATATTTTGGTGGTGCTCAACGATGAAAATGGAAATAAAGTTAGCTTGTTGTATGACTTGAATAATCGTTTTCAGGTAGAATATCAACAAATTCAGAGTATCGCTGAATTGACTGAGAACGTAAAATCAGCGTTCTATAAGGCAATGCCGTCTGACATAGATATGAGTAGTTTGGTTATTTATAAAACCGAAAGATCGTATTTGAAAAATGATTTATATTCATTCCATTTCGATAATATTAAACGGATTTATATCAATGATGATGGCACAGTTTTAACTCTTCATCATCCTTTTCCCTTAGAGGGAACAAATGATGAGGTTATGCTCTTTAATAATTATGTTGAGCAGTATCAATTTGTGAAAGAGAACTATGCGGGAGCAGATGTGCGTGCACAATTTTACTTGACAGATAGATGTTTTGTTGTTCTACATGATGGGTATCAGAAATCTATTAAGTTTGAAAAAGATGAGGCTTCTGGTAAATTTATTTGGAAACAAACCGAGTATGAAGTGGCACTTGACTATCCGTTACCTTCGAAGGTGTTAGAGAAACTAAAAGCGGAGAATCCTGATTTTGTTTACACTCAACTTGTTTTAACAGAAACACCTATTGACGAGCAATATACATTCCTCAATAGAGATTTGACAGGGTTAGTAGGCTATACAGTTAGGGACGAAAAGTGGTAGCTCAATAAGGAATTAAAAAGCTCAAATCAATTAAGATTTGAGCTTTTATTATTTTACTTCTCTTCCATTTCTAGATTCAAATCTTCATCATCTAGTTTGCCGAAAATCTTGCTGGCAGCCAATTTCGCCTTTTCTTTCATTTGTGGCGTAATGTGATCGTTCACCGCCTTGAAGGCATAGAGAAGTGCCGCCAAATCATCGCTATAGCCCAAAATAGGAACTACATCGGGCACAAGATCAAGTGGAAGAATAAAATAACCCAATGCACCTATCACAATGGCTCGTTGCTTGACAGGAAAATTCTTATCAAATAACGAATAGTAGAGTGTATAGGCTACATAGACTAGCTTTGCACCTGCTTTCTTTGCGTATTTGGCAATCTTTCCCGAAAACTTATCGTCGGAGAATTCTTCGGAAAAACGCTCTATATTATCAGTCAGATTTTCTTGCTCTTTCATACTTATATGTTCTTGGATGTATGTTTAAAAAGAGAACTTGTGGTCTATTATTCTAAATCTAAAGTGAGTTTGCACAATTCAATTTCTTTAAGATCGCCTGTGTTTTTGCCCTGCACATCAGATAGCTTTACAGCCTTGTGATATTTCGCCTTTGGATTTACTTTCACATCTGTCAACTTGATAACCATATTCAAAGCCTTAGCGCCCACATCATTGCTCAAAAATGTTCCGATTCCATATGTGTCGTGCACTCTGCCAGCCACATGTTCTTTTATCTTTTTTACTAATTCCAGATTTAGTGAATCGCTAAATACCAGTGTTTTAGATGCAGGATCAATTCTATTTTCTTCATAGAATTTAATCATCTTGTCTATAAACTCTATAGGGTCGCCACTATCCCAGCGCACTCCGTCAAAGAGTAGTGCTTGTTTTTGACTGAATGATTCTATAAATGAATCTGTGGTGTAAGTGTCGGTTAGGGTGATTCCTAAACTGCCTTGAAATACATCTACCCATGCCTCTAGTGCCTTCATATTGGCTGCACGATAGCCATACACAGCTCCATGATACATAAACCACTCATGCGGCATTGTACCTATTGGTGTGGTGTTGTGCTTCATTGCCAGATATACGTTGCTCGTACCTTTGAAGTATGTGCCCGCATTTTCTTTCAATGCTGCCACCACTCGGTCTTGTACATCAAACGAGAAACGACGACGAGTTCCAAACTCCGAAAAATCAGCCTTGATATCTTTCAGACCCTCAGCTTTTTCTATTGCACGGCTTTCTACCTCTACGGGCTTAGTGCCTTGCATCTTGAAAAACAGTTCCGATATTATTGCCATCAATGGCACTTCCCATAGTACGGTTCTGTACCAGAAACCTTCTATTTCTACTTTCAGTTCGCCAGCTTTGTTTTGCGAAATATGCACTTCATCTGGGTTATATTTATAGCCTTCCAAGAAGTCGATAAATACGGGGTCGAAGAAGTAGCAACGTTTTTCTATAAATCGTTTTTCTTCTTTGGTCAACCTCAGATTTGCCATAAATTCCACCTCCTCACGCAGCCTGTCAGCAAAGCCTTCGGGAAATATTGTGCCACCACGATTGGTAAATTCATACCTTACGTGCGACCAAGGATACATTTTTTGTATGGCATGCATCACCGAAAATTTGTATAGATCGTTATCTGTGAAATGCTTAATTATCATATCTTTTTGTTTTTTGTTTTGTCTTTTCTATGTCTTGCTCCATGTTATTGTGTGCATGGTGAAGATGTTAAGTCACAAATTTACAAATTATAAAGTTCTTAGCCTTACAATCTACATCGCTAATGAGTTAAGCAAACAAAAAAGAGAGAGGCTCTCTGGCCTCTCTCTTTTATTATATTCTTGCTTCTGAACATTTAAAAGAACTTCCAACCCAATGAGAGGAAAGCATTTCTATTTCTGAACTTTTCGTCCATAACTTTTGTGCTTGCAATACCATGGTCATAACCTGCTAGTATTTGGACTTTTCCCATAAAGGTTACACCTACACCAACTCCGAGTCCCCAATCAAATCTTTTGAGAACGTCGTCTCCAAAGGTGTCTTGATTGATTTTCAAAGTCTCAAGGACTTCACCACTCATAGGATGTATCAAGTCTTGACTACCCTTTGTTTTGCCCCACACGCCTTGTGCAAAGTAAGGACCAATGTCGAAATGAGCAGTTACTCCAGGTGCTACATTCATCTTATAGCCTATATGTATAGGCAATTGTAGATAAGTTGCATCCACTTTTAGGTCTGCATCTTTTATCTTCGCTCCCTTATTTGTAATCTCTAAGCCTGTCATGATGGCTACGTTGGATGGAAGATTCACATCAAGTGTTAATCCAGCGTTGTATCCAGCTTTCGACTTAGTAAGCTTTGAGCTAGAGTTAGATATATTTACTCCTCCTTTTATACCCATCGAAACGGGTAGTTGAGCATTGGCATTAGTTGCCAAAAGAAGAGCAATTACAATAAACGATAGTTTTATTAAATGTTTCATAAGTTGTTTCTTGAAGGAAGATAGTTCTTAGAAACCTAGACCTAACGATGCGTAGAAGTTTCTGTTTTTAACACTCTCGTCTCCATGTTTTGCTAGATTAGCCATTCCCCAATCATATCCAACACGTACTTGAACCATACCAAGAACTGTTGCTCCAGCACCTACTCCAAGTCCCCAATCAGATTTCTTTAGGATAGCATTATCTCCTGAGAATGTTTTTACTTTTTTGCCTTCAGCTATTTCTGTTTTACCACCAATACCTTGCGCAAAGTAAGGACCAGCACTCAAGTGCAATCTAAATCCTGGAATAACTTTGATTCTATAGCCCAAATGTACAGGGAGTTGCAGGTTTGTTGAGTTCATTTTGTAACCGCTTTCTTTCATTTTAGCACCTTTGGTGTTTATTTCCACACCTGTCATAATAGCCAAGTTAGCTGGTAGATTTACGTCCAATGTCAATCCTGCATTGAATCCACTTTTAGACTCATATCCTTTAGTGTTAACAGTAGAAGATGTGATTCCTCCTTTTACTCCCAATGAAATAGGAAGAAGTTGTGCATTTGCATTAGTTGCTAGCAAAAGAGCTAGAGTTACGAATGAAAGTTTTATAAAATTCTTCATTTTGTAATTTATTTTTAAAATAATAAATAGATCTACGACCTTAATTTGAGGACAAATATACTGCTAAATGTCTCTATTGTTAAAATTTATGTTACTCTATTTGACCATTGGTACAAAAAAGAAGAGCAATGTCATTTTGCAGACGATGCTCTTCTCTTTTATTTTTTTATCTCGATACCAGAAATCAATAAGTCATCACTGCTGGCAATTCTTTAGCTTGGTCTATCATCTTTTGTAGTTCAACCACAGATGGTACACGTCCGCAAATTCTTTTGCCTCCAGCCTCATTCACTTCTACTAATTTTTTGTGTAGATTCTCTGCCACTCTCATTTTGAATTCCTTCACAGTATCCACACCACCAGCTTCTAGTAGTTCAGCAAATTGTCCTGCCACACCTTTTATTCTGAAAAGGTCTGCATGGTTTGTCCATGTCAAGATCAATGATTCTGAAATCTCTGTTTCTTTAGCCAATTCTTGACGTCCTTTTTTGGTAGCCCCTTTTTCCAGAAGTTTCTCTGTAGTAGTGATACCCGCAGCTTTGAGTTTTGCTCCATATGCTGGACCTATTCCTTCAATGTCTTCTATTCTGTAAGCCATAATTTAAAATGTGTTTTTTTTGTTAATATATTATATACCTGTGTTATTATATATAACGCCCAATATAGAGAAAAAGTTACATAGGTGGTCGAAAATGTTTAATTAGATATCCGTCTTAAGAATTTAAAGGAATATTTCTTATTGTTGAAAATAGGTCTAATAAGACTCGAGTATAAATTGTGATGCCTCAAATTCAAAAAAATCTTTCAGATATTGACTTTAGTTCGGTTTGAAATACTACTGTTCTTTGATCTAAACGTCTGAAAAGTAGAATGTATAGAATAGAAGGAGAAGCATTTATATTAAAAAGTACTACATTTGTGCCATAATTTTAAAAGGTAAGTTAAACTATGGATGTTGGGACAAAGAAAACAAAACTAGAAAAACTAGAGGCTATTAGAGGTTTTGTCGCTATATATGTATTTATTATGCATTTTTATGCTCATGTGATTCGTATACATTGGGATGGTGTGTGGAAAGGAATAGACTTTAATCCATTGTTTGGGTTTGGTGCATCGGCTGTATTATCTTTTTTTGTATTGTCAGGTTTTGTTATTCAGTACTCTTTTACAAAAAGTGGTGATCATTCATTTAAATTGTATTTTTTCAAGCGTTTTACACGAATCTACATTCCACTGATAACTGTTTTTATAATATCTGCCATACTTTATACAAATACCAAATACGATAACTTCTCATGGAGATTGTTGTTAGGTAACCTTTTGATGTTTCAAGATATACCGCTGAAGCCAGGAGTGATTTGTACTGTATTATATGGCAATGGACCACTATGGTCATTGAGTTATGAGTGGTATTATTATATGTTGTATTTCCCTCTTACTGTTTATGTGTTTCGTAAATGGACTACGAGTCCAAAACTTATTTACCTAATAATAATTATTGCAGCACTGTCACATTGGTTTCATATATTTGCACTCAATAGATGGCTTTTGTATTTGTCTTTTTGGTGGCTTGGGCGTGATGTAGCTGTTCTTTATATGAAAGAAAAGGCTATTAATTTCCGTAATTTAGCTTTGCCCCTACTTACTATTCTAGCTTGTATATTAATATTGGTTATACCAGAAAAACTTAATTATATTGATGGTGATTATGCAAGTGTTTTTCGTGAGAACTATAAGATAATGTACACAATGCTAATAATCATTCTATTGGTTATTCTGTGGCATAAAACGGGTTGGTTGTTATATAATTATACGATTCGTCCTTTTCGACACTTTGCGAGCATATCTTACGGTATTTACATATCCCATTACCCTCTTGTCATGTATGCTGAATATCTTGAAAAATGGATGAGTGCAAGTCAGTATTATATTCTTAAATTTGTAATCTATACGGCTATAATGTTGGTATTCTCCTACTTTATAGAGAGGATTCTCTTTGTGAAAGTGAGTAGATTCTTGCAAACAAAGATATTTAAAGCGAAAACAATTTCGTAACGCTTCAATCTTATTTTAGATTACTATTCCTCAGATTTGAGTACCTTTGTACTAAAGCAAAAAAATAAGATAAGATGAGCGACTGGAAAGATAGATTAAACGTAGTGTTTTCTACAAACCCCGATTTTGAATACTCGCATGAGGACGAAATAGAGGATGAAACACTAGAGCCAGCCAAACAAATGCTGCGCATTGAGCTGGACAAGCGCAATCGT
>JASLEN010000465.1 GCA_030151105.1 Dysgonomonas sp. | reverse complement strand
GTTACAAAATTTGGAGTGCAGGACATTTGTCAACTGCCGAACAACAATAATATTGAAGTAAGATTTGAAGGTATAAAACAAAAAGGATATCTCTTTGGAGGTATCCTTTTTTATATTTATTGGGTTTCTGTTAAAGTCGATTAGCTATTTTATTTAGCTCTTTTGCCCATTTCTTTCACTTTTTCTATCCATGCTTTTCGTTGCTCGTCGGTTGATGTTTTGACGATACCAAAATAACTGACTTTTTTGGTTTTGATTCCACAAAGTTTGAGGCTCGATTTTAATTGTTTTTCGCTAGGAGCACCAAAATATAATCTATAGAACCAACCTGGTTGATCGAGCGTGGCTATGATGTGTGCCGTTTTATTCTTGAGCAGGCCTTCCATACGGTAAGAATTGGGAATGGTATTGTAGGTCAAACTAGGTAGAAAAAGCCTGTCCAAAAAGCCCTTCACCAGTGCAGGCAAAGCGCTCCACCACACAGGATGCACCCACACCAAATGGTCTGCCCATTTCAATAGTTCGAGAGCTGACAGCAAATCGGGCTCCAAATCCATACGTTTCTGATACCCATAGCGCAGAATTGGATCAAAATTCAGATCCATAATTCGTAACTTTTTCACTTCATATCCAACCGCTTTAGCACCTTCGATGTATGCTTCTGCCAACGAAAAACAAAGGCTATCCTTATTCGGATGCCCGTCTATCACTAAAATCTTTTTCATCCTTTTTATTTTCAAAGAATAAAGGTAAAAAAAATCAGCCGAACATCACTGCTCAGCTGACTCAGACTTTTGGTTAAAAACAACTACTTGATTAGCAGTATGCGCTCATTACAAAATTTTTATATAATTTGTCATGCCATAGGTTCTCTTCTTCAAGCAATTCTATTCCGCACTTTTTGGAGTGTTTGATGTCCTTGCCCGATGCCTCTGAAACATAGACTCGTTTGATACCCATCTGCAAACAAAGTGCAATGGCTTCGTCTATGCTCCTTATAAGCAGTTTTATTTCTTTAAATTTATCTTCTTTTGTGTAAATTCTCATTTTCAAGCAGTCGTCATACAAACTTGCGAGTCTGCTTCCAATTACCAAGATGCCAGTTTTGCTCATATTCATTATAATTTTTAAAAATAAACACTTGTGTTAGATTTGTGGGTTAACGTTTATTTTCTAATTTGCTGTACTACAAATTCTTTTATTTGTTTTCTTCGATGTTCCAAAAAGTTCGTAATATCAGTCTCTGTCGTTTCTTCTTTATCAGCTTTGTTAAGTATGGCGGCTACCACTACAGATGAGGCATTGAGCGAGATGATATGCAGAAACAAATCTCCAGCATCTATAGCTCTTATTGTTCCCTTTTCTACCTCAATATCTATTCTTGACTGCAGCCTTGCCAACAATTTGTCCATTTTGGGTTTTATAAACTGATGTATCCTCTTTACCTGCCCCGTATCTGTTGTTATCTCTCTGAGAACAAATAGAGTAAGGTTCGGATTTTCTTGTACAAATACAAAATGATGATCTATTGCATGATCAAGCTGTTCCAAAAAGTCCAACTCCATATTGAATGAGTTGATGAGTTCTTTACCTAGCAATTCTATTTTATTTCTGAATACGATGCCAAATAAATTTTCTTTCGTATCAAAATAATAATGTATCATTGCATGATTGACATTAGCATTTTGTGCTATTGTAGAAATTTTAGCTCTATCATAGCCGAGCTCCAAAAACTCTTTTTCGGCGGCTTCCAAAATCCTTTTTTCTGTCGTAACCTCTTTCTGATTCTCTGTACTCATCTTAACTCAGGAGTTAGTCTAATACAAATTAAGTCCTATTATTTTGTTTCTTGATATACAAAAAGGATGAAGGTGTGTGCAAAAAGTCGGATTGTTTCTTTTTTTGTTTACATTGCGTCCACAAACAAACTGAACTATGGAAGTCAAAAGAACAATCGAGTATCGGATGTCTAATATTGCCAACGAATTGAATCAAATTATTTTGGTAAAAACAGATACACCCGAATTACGTAGCTATCTTGCCGAACCACACATATTGGATGGAATGGCAATTGTACTATGCTTGGAAGGGCATTTGCGTCTCAAAATCAACTTTAAAGAACATTATGTGGAGCGTGGTAAGATGTTGCTTACCTTTCCCAATTCGCTAGTTGAGCCACTAGAGGTGTCGGATGATTTGGTGCTTTGTACTACGGTTTATAATATCGACTATGTTAGCTCAATTCCCATTTCTTCCAATTTTGATGTCCTTTATAAAATGAATAATATGCCTTGTGTAGATTTGACAGACAGGGAGTTACATGTTTTGAAGGATTATTTCGATTTCATGTTCGAAAAATACAACAATCCTCACCTGCCCAATAAGAGCGAGATACTCAAGTATCTTCTTGTGGCTTTGCGTATCGAGGTAAGGTCGGTTTATGCAAATATAGATGATGACGGAGTGGTGTTGACAAGGACTGAGCAGATAACGAGAGATTTTTTCTCATTATTATACACCAATTTTAGGAGTGAACGTAGTGTTGCTTTCTATGCTGAGAAACTGCATCTTACGCCCAAATATTTGACTACGCTCATTCGTGAACATACGGGATATTCTATACTTACTTGGATACATCAGGCGGTTGTTTCCACTGCCAAATTTCTGTTGAAGTCTAGTGACAAAACAGTGGTAGAGGTCGCTTATGAACTCAATTTTTTGGATTCATCTACTTTTTGTCGTTTTTTTAAGAAATATACTAACATGACTCCTGTCGAATTTAGAAAGACGGAATAGGATTATATATTAGGTAGTTCTTTTCTTTTTTCATAAATTCGACACCCATATCAAAGTCTAATAACCGAAAAATAATAATATCCTATGCTTAACAAATTGAAATATATTGTATTGGGCGCTATTTTGTTCGTTTCTTGTTCTTCACAAAAGGTAGTGCAAGTTACAAATCCAAACAATTTTGAAATCAAAAATCAAATTGTTGAAGTGCCAACTTATCAACTCCCATTTTCGATAGATACTAGTATAGAGGCATATATTGTAACTGACAATCAAGGTGCCGAACTTACTTCGCAACTTACCTATGATGGAAAATTGATTTTCCAAGCCAATGTAGCAGCCAATGGTTCTCAAGATTATACAATCTCTAAAGGTGCTAAGAAAGAGTATGACACTCAAGTGTTTGGACGCAATTTTCCAGAACGTTACGAAGATTTTGCTTGGGAAAATGACAAACTAGGATTCCGATTCTACGGAAAAGCGCTTAAAAAAGTACAAGCTCCTACCAATGGACTTGATTTGTGGTACAAACGTACGACGAGAATGGTGCTAGAGGACTGGTACAAAAATGACATTTCTGGCACAGCTTCTTATCATGTCGATCATGGCGAAGGCTGCGATCCATATGGTGTAGGCACTACTTTGGGTGCTGGGGCAATGGCTCCATTTGTGAATGACAGTGTCATTAGAAATCAGAATTTTGATGTGGCGGAAGTCTTGGAAAATGGACCCTTGAGAGTGAGTGCAAAATTGACTTATCCAACTCTTGATGTAGATGGAAAAAGCGTTGAAGATGTGCGTATTGTGTCGCTTGATGCAGGCGCATATTTTACGAAAGTGTCTCAGTCTTATGGAGATGCAAAATTGCCTGTAGCTGCTGGAATCGTAAAACGTGCAAGTGGCGACTCTATAATTGTGGGCGCAAACAACTCGCATCTCATCTATGCAGAGCCAGTTAGTAAGGCTAATGGACAAATTTACGTGGCACTTGTTTTCCCAAATGGGTTTGATAAATCTGTTATAAATAGCTATCAAGTAGGCAAAAATACATTTAGTCATGTCTTAGCTCTCAAAGATTATAATGCTGAACCTCTTAGTTATTATATCGGTTTTGGTTGGAGTAAATCTGAGTTTCCTTTAATTTCTGATTTTGAGAATTATATTTCTGATTTCGAAAAAGTATTGCAACAGCCTTTGGTGGTGAAAGTGAAGTAACACTCAGTTATATTTCTCTTTTAAGGTCTTATATCTATTAAATGATTCATCGATAACTAATTATTTCTCTTGATGAAAATTCGCATCCTCATCTATATCTCCCTTTTGCTTACCGTCTTTAGCTTGAAGGCAAGTCCATTAGAGTATAATTTTCGTACTTTTTCACCTAAAGGTGGATTCTATTATGACGGGGTGAAAGCGATTACTCAAGATGGTAATGGTTTTATTTGGATAATGATGGATTACGATTTATTTCGTTTTGATGGATATGAATATAAGCGCTATTACTCTCATTTTCAGGAGTGGGAGCAAGCCCGTAATTGGTCGTTCAATGGTATGGTGGTGGATCAGAATAACAATTTCTATATTGTTACCAACGATGGCCTTTATCGTTATTCTCAGCGAAATGATTCCTTCGAACAGTTGATTGCTGCACCTTTTGAGGCGGTGAGAATGGATGCAAAGAACAATATTTGGGTGCAAGCACAAGGTAAAGCTGGGATTGTAGATATTGAAACATGGGAGGTCACTTTTCCTCAATTTGGAGATATTGTTCCTAACTATTTTAGAGCAATTTTGCCTACCGATACACAAGAGTTGTACCTTATCACCAATCTAGGGAAAATTTTCAGATATGATTATGTTCAAAAAGAACTAGTTCCATGTCATACGCAGAAGACTGAAATTATGGAGATTGGCTATGTGGAAGATGCTATTATAGACAAGGGCAAACTTTGGGTGGGAATCAAAAATAGAGGTCTATTTAAAATGGATTTATCCACCTTCAAGGTAGAGGAGCGCTATAGAGATTTTCTGGGAGAGCAGAATACGATGCGCAAACTTTTGGTGGACAAAGATGGTTCGTTGTGGGTGGGCACGATGAATGGTTTGCATGTTATGGATAAGCAAACCAAACAGTTCCGTCATTTTCAGCACGTGCAAGATGATGAAACGACTTTGCCTAACAATTCTGTTTGGACAGTTTTTGAAGATTGGCACAAGAATCTCTGGATAGGAACATATTCGGGAGGTTTGTGTTATGTAAATACAAGTCAATCAACACCTTTCAAGACATATACTTCTAAAGTAAATCAACTGAATTATACTCCAGTGAGTTCTTTTGCCGAAAGTGTTGATTACCTGTGGATTGGGACAGAAGGCGGAGGTCTAAACAGATTGAATAAACATACTGAAAAATTCGATTATTTTGTGCATGATGAATCTCGCAATAGCTTGATTTATAACAATGTAAAGTCTCTTATTCTTGACAATAATGAGAATTTGTGGATAGGAACCTATACAGGTGGGATTGACTGCTATAATACTAAAACAGGACATTTTACGAATTACAAAACTGACCCTAATAATAGAGATAACACACTATTAGCCAATAGTATTCGGAAAATAATAGAGGATGGAGATAGAGGTTTTTGGATAGCTTATCAGGCATTTAATCTCACGATTTCGTATTTTTCGTATAAAGATAAGAGTGTTAAGCATTTCAAGCTGCATGAGACTGATAATAGGCATTATATATTTGATATACTGCGAGATAGAAGCAATAATCTATGGGTGCTTACCCATCAAAAGCTCATTCGGATGAATATCGACACCGAGGAGGTTGAAGATGTGGTGCTCAGCGATTCGTTGGTGATAAGTGGTCAATCTTTTGGGATGGATGCATCTGGAAATCTGTGGATTGGAACAGTTGGCAAGGGCTTGATAGAGTATAATACAAGCAGCAAAGACTATACCATTCACAAGGAAATTTTGCAACATAATGCTTCTTCCATTTATGGTATATGCTACGATAGCGATGGCATGCTGTGGCTGGGTACAAATAACGGACTTTTCAAGTATAATATTGCCACCAAAGAGTATGCGCGTTATGAGGAATATGATGGTACTCAGGGGAATATGTACTATCCACTTTCAGTTTATAAGGGGCTGAATGAGACAATTTACTTTGGTGGAACGAATGGTTTTACGGCTATTGAGAAAGATAAAATATCGGCAAATGCTTATCACTCCAATGTGTTTCTGACTGATTTTATGATTGATAATGTGTCTGTTGCGTCTGTTGATTTATTGATGAACGATAAGCAGCAAGTTGTTTTAGGCTATGATCAAACAAACTTCGGATTCCGTTTCTCTTCGGATAATTATCTCATGCCCGAGAAAAATAAATTTATGTATCGTCTTGTGGGATACGATGAAAACTGGATTCTGGTAGATTCCTCGACTCGTGCTGCCACCTATTCTAAGGTGCCTGCGGGAAAATATACCTTTGAGGTACTTGCTGCCAACAATGATGGTCTGTGGAACGATAAACCATTGCAAATAGATGTATTGCGTAAACCTGCACCGTGGCTGAGTTTGCCTGCATATTTTATTTATGCGCTCAGCATTTTGGGAATTTTGTATGCAATCTATTATTATTATAGGAGCAAAAAAGATTTACAGCTTCAGCTCTATTTGGAGGGTGTGGAACAGAATAAACGAGACGAGATACACGAGTCACAACTTCGCTTCTTTACTAATATTTCGCATGATTTCCGTACCCCACTTTCGTTGATTATAGGCGTGGTAGAAAAGCTTCGCAATGAGGGATTGAAGGAATATTATTTTCGAATATTGAATGGAAACTCGCAACGCTTATTGAATCTTGTGAATGAATTGATGGATTTTAGAGCTGTCGAAAATGGGAAGATGAGTCTGGAAGTGGAGCGTGCTAATGTGAACGATTTTGTGACAGAAATAGCAGATAGTTTTTCGGATTATGCTGTGCAGCATAAGATAGATTTTGAAATCAAGACAGATACAAAACTCCCTCAGAGTTTGTATATAGATAAGTATGTGATGGAAAAGGTATTGATGAATTTGCTCAACAATGCTTTCAAATATACGGAGAAAAGAGGCTCCATTTCTATAGAAACTTATGCTTCACATACTGATTTCAAGTCACAGTATTCCAATAGCTTTACTGTGAAATCGGATAAGGACTTGGGAGAATATTTTTCCATTGTGATACGAGATTCAGGAGTAGGTATCAGCAAGGAGTCTATCGAAAGTGTTTTTGATAGATATTATAAGGTAAAGACTGTAAATCTTGATTCGCATTTGGGAACAGGTATAGGATTAGCCTTGGTTAAGAGCTTGACAATCTTGCATAAAGGTTTTATAGCTATATATAGCGAACGTGATAAGGGAACAGATATTGAAGTCTGTTTTCCACTAGATGGTTCTTGTTATTCATCAGACGAATTCAAAACGATAGAAGACAAGAAAGAGCCACTAGCAAAAGTCACAAACAAGACG
>JASLEN010000441.1 GCA_030151105.1 Dysgonomonas sp. | reverse complement strand
TACCCGATGTGTGGTTTGAGTATATTGCACTCTGGATTCAAGCGTTTGTGTATTGGATTACGGCAACACTGATGTATAAGTGGTGGATAAAAAACTATGATCCTAAGTTGTTGGGGAAAGTTGGGTGAGGCAAAGAGTAATTAACACCATCATGACAAAATACACCTCAATTCGAAGTCGAACAATTATTCCAAATCTTGAACACCCTATTAGCTTTAAATGTATTAAAGAAGAATTGGGCGACAATCTGGATGGTATAGAATCGATAGATATATACTTTAGTGGGGATATTGGTACAACTATTGGAGCTAGTCAACCAGGCTGGAATAATAGAACAATCAAAGGAGAGACTTCAGACTTAAAAACTTTTAAAGAAATTATACGAGCGTCATATTCAACTACTGACTATAGCAAGATCAATTCAATTACAAAAAGCGAGAGAAGCCAATGGACTATCGATGTGTATCTCTATAATAAAGAAAGAATTAACCCAACACGAGATTTCATTAGAGAGACAGCTCTACCAATTATAAAGGATTGGCTGAATATACCGAGAACAGAAACTTGGTTTTTAAATAGGCATATATTACAGATTGGACTAAATGAAAACTTATTAAAATATTGTGTTTTAGAAACTCAAGAAAATAGAATTGTAAACAAGCTAATTAAAGACATTTAAGCTACCTCTTACACAACTCTACACTCCTCTTCAACATCGCCTTCACGACCGAATGATGAAAAGGTTTGATAAAGAAGAAATACACTCTTCCTAACTTATTGTGAAAGTGAACCAGAGTAGTAGCACTCACAAGCTTCGTTTTACCTCCCAGAGGTTGAACATGCACAGAGATTAGTGCCGAAAGGTGTGAATCATCCAAGCGAAGTACATTCTCATTCTCTGATTTGGCAGGTACAGACACTATACCATAAGCACCGCCTGAGCGAATACAATCCTCGTATTTCTGTTTATCTGATTTTTCTCCCTTCAAGCCTACAAGCTTGACTAGAGCATTACGCAGATTCATTAGACGCTGAACCCACAGAGGAGAATTAGTCCAAAAGGATACTTGAATATCATCAGCATTCAAACAATCAGCCTCCACCTTGTAAGTATGTACATCAAAGTGATCGGCTGGCAGAAAACCTTCAATCAAAGAGCCTTTTGGAACATGATTCTTCATCTACTAGAATTCATTTTCGATGATTCTCTATATATTTTATAAACGCATTGTTTGCAACTCTATTTCCACCTGCCGTAGGATAATTGCCTGAAAAATACCAATCACCCTTATGATTTGGACAAGCTTTATGTAGCATCTCAATGCTTTGGAATACGAGTTCCACAGGAGTCGTTATCTCCCTAGGGGTTAACTGCTCTGCCATTTTTCGAGAAATATCTTCATCAGTAAAAGGTTTATATATTTCTTTTACATGATTGACAATCTCTTCCTTAGGCTTGTTTTGTTGTGCTAAACATTTTTGATATACCTCTTCTATCAAAGCTTCTTTCCCTTGCTCTTCAAGAAGCTCAATAGCTGCCCTGAAGGCTGCAAACTCTTCCATCTTAGACATATCTATTCCATAACAATCTGGATAGCGAATTTGAGGAGAAGAAGACACCACTACAATCTTTTTAGGATGCAATCTATCTAGCATTTTCAGGATACTACTTTTCAATGTCGTTCCACGAACAATACTATCATCTATAACCACAAGATTGTCTTGATAGGGGCGAATAGAATTGTAAGTAACATCATAAACGTGAGCTGCCATATCTTCTCTTCCCTTATCTTGAGCAATGAAGGTTCTTAGCTTAACGTCCTTAATTACGACCTTTTCATCACGCATACGCATGGATAGAATATCATTTAAGACTTTTGCATCTGGCTTGTCGCCCAATGCTTGGATCTTTCTGATCTTCACCTCATTCATGTGACAGGCAAAAGCCTCTGTCATCCCAAAAAATGCTACCTCAGCAGTATTAGGAATGAATGATAAGACAGTATTTTTTATATCATTATCTATCGCCTTCATGATACGAGGCAATAGTAGAGCTCCTAACTCCTTTCTCTCTTTATAGATATCTGCATCAGAACCACGAGAGAAATAAATCCTTTCGAAGGAACAAGGCGCTGCATTCTCCTTCTTCTCTTGTATTTGAGAGAAGGTGACTGCTCCATTCTTTTTTATAATAATGGCTTGTCCTGGATTTAGCTCTTGAATGTCATCCACGTTCAGATTCATTGTAGTTTGAATAACTGGACGCTCCGAGGCCACTACCACTATTTCATCATCTTTGTAATAATATGCAGGACGTATTCCCCAAGGATCACGATAGACAAAGGCATCTCCACTACCCACCAAACCAGAAACCACAAATCCCCCATCCCATTTGCGACTCACTCGCTCTAGCATGAAAGGAATATCCAGATTATTTTCGATAAGGCTATTTAGTTCTTGTCCTTTTAACTCCGTTTCTCTACTGAATCTGTCATATTTATGTTGCACCTCCCTGTCTAGAGCATGACCTAGCATTTCGAGAAGAACAAAAGTATCACTATAGTTTCGTGGATGTTGCCCTTGTTGGAAGAGAATATCTACTAGTTCATCTACATTGGTGATGTTGAAATTTCCTGCCAATGCAAGATTTCTTGAACGCCAATTGTTCCTTCTCAGAAAAGGATGTACATATGAAATACCAGCTTTATTATTGGTGCTATATCGCAAATGCCCTAGAAACAATTCACCTGCAAAAGGCAATTCCGATTTGGCAAAAGCCACATCGTGCAGATTTTCTTCAGAAACATGCTCATAGCTTTTATAGATATTACCAAAGATTTCGGCAATTGCACCCGATCCCAACGCTCGCTCTCGGAATACAAATTCATCTCCCGCTTCAGAATCTAGTTTGACTACCGCCAAACCCGCACCATCTTGTCCACGGTTATGTTGTTTTTCCATTAGCAAGTATAGTTTATTCAAACCATATTGCCACGTTCCATACTTTTCTTGATAATACTCTAAGGGTTTTAGCAATCGAATCATTGCTATACCACACTCGTGCTTCAAAGCTTCGCTCATAGGAAAGGACTTCGTTTAATTTATGAAGTAAGCAAAGTTACACTATTTTTTAGCGAATACATAGAAAAAAATATCTCTTTAACATTTCCGTTTCGCTGTTCTAAAAAAGGCAACACAGACTACTGTTTACCAAAAGATTAAACACCATAAAACAAACAAAACAGACTCGACTTTGAAAAATAAAAACGAACAAAATTGAAATTTATTTGCCTTAAAATTTGGAGCTAATAAAAAAAGCTCTATCTTTGCACTCGCTTTAAAGGAACAACGTTACTGAAAAGCAAACAGGGAGATTCCGTAGCTCAGCAGGTAGAGCACATCACTTTTAATGATGGGGTCCTGGGTTCGAGCCCCAGCGGGATCACTAGCAAAGAAAAAGACTTTCGAGAAATCGAGAGTCTTTTTTGTTATTGCGTTAAATCATTTCTTCCATGCGAAAAACTTTTTCACATACGCCCAAAAACCACTCGCTTTTACTTGTTGACATTTCCAATTTATATCAAACTTTTCAGCCCCACCTGAATAATCAAAAGGTGTTGACACTAGAATATGAAATGGCGGAATTTCGTTTTGATGCATTACCTCAGCCTCTTCCCTAAGTCGTCTACTACACAACAATTCTATGCGCGTTTTCTTACTAGTACTTTCTAATACAGAAATGTTAATCCATAAAGGGACACGATTATCATGATGTAAAAGATTAACTACTTCTTCAAAAGATAAGCCTTTATTTTCACAAATATTCCATTCATCTAAAACCTCACGCTCCAGTTCATCTAAATGATCACTCTGACTTCTACCCGAAGGAACAATGAGATATTCGCAGCTCTCTGATAAGTCATTATAGCAATAATTCGAAGTAAAATCAATTATTAAGGCTGTTGCTTCTCTAAATTGTTTAACAAACTTACTCCTTTCCATATTCAAAAAAAATAAAGTATCTAGAATATCAAAAATATTCCTTTATCCTATACAATTTATTCAAATTCTCAGTAAATACAGCTTACAATTTTCCTATCTTCGTTCAAAATCTAGCAACAAACACAGATATGAAAATAAGCTTTGCGACCTCAAATGATATACCAACCATCATCACACTAATACAAGAAAGGATAGAGTGGATGGACAGAATGAACATCAACCAATGGAATAAGTCAGATTACCTAAAAACCTTCACCCTCGACTACTTTACCCAAGTGATAGAAAACAAGAATCTCTACAAAGTAGAAAACCAAACGATAATAGGAGCTTTCACTCTATTCGACCACGATGAAAGATGGACAGACAACCTTCCAGCCCTATACATCCACAACTTGGTCTCCAAAGAAGAATCAGCAAGCGTAGGAGACAACATCATTCTCTTTTGCGAAGAAAAAGCTAGCGAGCAAGGCATTGCCCGACTAAGAATAGACTGTCAACAAGACAATATCAAATTGAACGACTACTACGAAAAACGTGGCTTCATATACATCAATTCATTTCAAGAAGAGCTATATTCGGGAAATAGAAGAGAAAAGATTATCAAATAAAACACAAAATGAAAAAACAACTCCTAATAGGCTCCATAGCTATTGCCATACTCATTGGCTGGCTTCTATTTGCCAAAACCTGTATCTATACTCCAAACAGCAAAGGAGAAACAATTACTCAATTGCAAAAGGAAGAACTTCTACAAGATGGGGATATCATATTCCAAGAATCGCAATCTGCCCAATGCAAGGCTGTACAAAAAGCAACAAACTCAAGATATTCCCATTGTGGGATCATCTTTCGCAAAGACGACAAATACTTCGTTTACGAAGCTGTAGAACCCGTAGTCATCACCCAATTGAATCACTGGATCAACAGGGGGAAAGACAGTCATTATGTTGTGAAACGACTCAAAAATGCAAAGGACGTCCTATCTCCTGAAGTGAAAGATAAAATGCTAGAAGAAGCAAAGAAACACATGGGCAAACATTATGACCTCACCTTCTCTTGGACAGATGACAAAATGTATTGCTCTGAATTAATCTGGAAAATATACAAACGTGGAGCTAATATAGAAGTTGGCAAACTGGAAACGCTAGCAGACTTCAACCTCTCACACCCACTTGTTAAAGAGAAACTAAGAGAACGCTATGGCAACAATATCCCTTTAGGCGAAACAGTAATATCTCCCGTAAGTATTCTTACAAGCAACAATCTAGAAACTATTGCTGAACATTAAATGTAAAAAACTCTTAGCATTCCACACTTTTCCCTAACAGACATCCTCCTACACAACTAGAGAATGAGTCTCACGACACACATACACACCCCAAAAAACATCAAGATCATTCTCATCCACTAAAACCAACATCTACAACTGAACGATTTAACTCAAAATCCTAAAATCACACCTGCAAGCAAAACAAAAAGTCTAAAAATGCGAATAACACTTTATCAGAACCTAATTATTTCGCAATCCGAAATAAAAAGTAAACAAATTCTCATTTTGTGAAAACATTATTCTAATTTAGATGTTTATTAAATGTGCAAGTTCAGTATTAGAAAATACTGAGTTGCAATAAAATTTTTAAACATTAATCTGGTCTTTATAGCACAATAGAAAGACCAGATGGTTAGAACAACAAAAAGATCATGCCAGAACTTACATTAAATGACAAATTAATTTCAGTTATCAAGGAAACACTCCCCGAAGGAGAGAACATGGCTCAAGTATTAATGGATATACTACTCATAGGGAGAGAAAGCATCTATAGACGACTAAGAGGAGAAGTATTCTTTACATTCGAAGAAGTGGCTAAAATTTCGAAAGAACTAGAGCTTTCAATAGACAGTGTTCTTGGAGTCAACAATAGCGAACGTGCTATCTTTGATTTCAACTTAATGGATCCACAAGCAAGAATCGAAAATTACTCGATTAAGCTCGAAAACTACATTCGTCTATATAGACAAATGAAGAAGCACGAAAATAGCACAGCAAGATATGCATTAAACACCTTGCCCTACACTATTTATCTAGCCTACCCTAATGTATCAAAGTTTAAATTTTACAAATGGCTCTATCAAGCTAACACTGCAGTGCCACATACGTCATATTCTGAACTACAGATTCCATCACACATTATGGATTATCAAAAATCATTTGTAGCGGAGAATAGATATATCAAAAAAACGTTGATGATATTAGATAGAAATGTATTCTCGGCAATGGTTTACGACATAGAATATTTCTACAAGTTGAACATTATATCACTTGAAGATGTTGAATTATTGAAAGGAGAGTTGATCCAAATGCTTGACGACTTAGAATCCCAAGCAATATCGGGGCTCTACAAGTCAGGAACAGAAATCCAGATGTATCTGTCAAACGTGGATATTGAAGCAACATATTGCCACTACCAATATGGAGACCAACAATACTCACATCTACGTTTATACAGTATCAACGGAATAGATTCGCAAGTACCTAAAGTATGCACTAGACAAAAAGAGTGGATTGACTCATTAAAACGATACTCAACACTCATTACTCAAAGTGGAGAAATGCAGAGAGTAAACTATTTTAATAAACAACGGGAACTGGTAAAACAAATATGTTCCAACTCGGCTTACGAGCGTTGATGAGTTCTAAAAAGACACGATTGAACAAAAACGAGTCTAAAATCGAGCTCCTACGACTTTCGAAAATCAATAACAAGCCCGCAGCGATAATCGAGGCTCAAAATTCAAAATGTTGCGATTAAAGAAACATATGTAAGGTTTATATAACCTACATTTGTAGTGGATAATTAAAGAAAGGGATTCTAGCAGTCTCAACTGAGATTCTAAATCCAACCACAATTATCTATTTGTGTAGTTTTGTAAAGTTTGTGTTAAGGTGTGGAAGTTTGCGAAGTGATTTCGCGAACTTCTCTTTTTTATATACTTTCTGTTCCAAACAACTACAAAATATGGAAGGATAGAAAATAACATCACTTACACTTTTTCGAGACATAGAGATCTCTCACTCAACCCAAGCAAAGGAAAAAGCTACAGGAGCAAAACTCTTAACAACAAGACAATTAAGACTAATTCCAAAACTAGAAATAAGCAAACAGCAATTACTAGAACAAAATAGGATCTCATTATCAGTTATCGGATATCAAAAACCCTTTTATTCAATATTCGAACCTCGTTATTCCATATTCCTCTACTTCCCCAACAAGCGACCAGAAACTAAGGTCTAAATTTGTATCCGAAAACCAGATAAATGTTGTGACAACAAATCTGAACGTGAACACTAATGTAAAATTTAAGAAATGTCCATCTAGCATATAGCACACAATGACCATTGGAGAGAAATCTCTTCATCCTAGTCACTTATATACATATCGAAATCAACAAGATATTCTACACTATGTTGTAGAAGTCTTGCAATATATAATTGCGTCAAAGAAAAAACCACAATGAAAGTTCTGTATTCGTTCTTATTTCTAACCTCAAGTATCGTAGCATACTCACAAGTAACCATTGGCTCTGCGCTAAAACCCACAAAGGCAGCATTACTGGAGCTAAAAACTCAAGAGCCCAACGAGCAAAATATTACCTCAAACGTTGGAGGGCTACTCCTTTCGAGAGTGGCTCTCGAAAATCTAAAAACTCTAGATCCATTCGTGCAACCCACAAGTGAAAACTATGAAAAAGCGAAGAGGGAAAATACCGGTCTGTTCGTTTATAACGTAACCAACAACGACACATTCATTCCTGGTCTATATTGTTGGGATGGGGACAAATGGAATATTCTACTCTCTGCCCATGACCCACGCAAAATCCCCACAATGGACGGAGATGATTCGACTAGACTTCCTGAGATTCCAAGCATCAGCAAAGGGTTAGAGCTCCCAAACTCATATATGATAGAGCCAGGCAAATCATTAAATTTCCCTATAATAAAAGCATACTCTATCTGGAAGCTACAATTAGATAACGACATAGATATCACACAAGATGATGTGACTGTAGAACTACTATGGCAAGATGAGAAAGACCTGATTGAGAAAGTATCATTAAGAAAAGGAAAAATTAATGAAACCTCTATTCTTCAAGTAAAAACTACTAAAGGGAAAGAAGGAAATGCTGTGGTAGCTGTAAAAATGAATGGAGTGATACGATGGAGTTGGCACTTATGGGTAACGGATTACAACCCCAACGACAAGGAAGGACAAAATGTCTGCAAAAACACCACTTTCATGGATAGGTATCTAGGTGCTACATCGGCAAAACAAGCATATGTTGGCTCCATCGGTCTATTATACCAATGGGGGCGCAAAGATCCATTCTCTTCGTCAGCTACAACCAAGTCAACAAAAGAAAAAGAACATTACAATATCAATAATGAGATAATCGCAACTCGAGTAACAGAACCTGTGAGAGAAAGAGAGAATTTACAAAACTCTATCAAAAATCCTTTCACGTTCTATACTCACTCTACCGACTGGTATAGCAACAACTCGCTAAGTAACAACTATCTCTGGATCAATACAGATGGAACGAAAGGAGTCTTTGACCCATGCCCAGAGGGATGGAGACTTCCCAACGACAATTCGGTATGGAAAGAACTCAGAGGAAGAGGACAACATTTTGACCAAGGAAAAGGACCTGCTTGGGAAGATTTTGGATATTACCATGCAAGCGGCAGGATTAATGCCAACGGAAATCTGGAGAAAACAGGTAGTGCAGCCTACATCTGGAGCGCAAAGAACTTCTACGATGATCAAGCATGCTATTTGGGAATAGACGACTACAACACCTACCCTGACCACATGACCAAGAGATCAAATGCTCAGTCTGTGAGATGCGTAAAAGAGAAATAAACTAGAAACCTCACATATACTAGAGAAAAGTCTTTGCAATACGAGTTCATGCGTATTGCAAAGACTTGCGACATTATACGTGTGATATTTACCATAAAAAAGTCAAAATAAAAATCATAAACAAATGAGAACATTTCACAACATTCAAATATCTACGGAAGAGGATTACATTTCGCAGGATTAAAAAATGTTTATTTAAATTTCTATTACTTAACAATAGTATTTAATTATCTTGCAGAACAAATAGTTACTCCGACCTTGTATAATATAAAGGAAATATACGACAAGTATCATAATAATGCTTTTATGTTTGTGTGTTCATACATCTACGACAGAGATGTAGCTGAGGATATTGTGTCAGAATCCTTAATAACACTTTGGACTGAGTTGAGAAAAAAGGATACAGAAATATACAACATCAAGTCGTTCCTTTTTTCGATACTAAGAAATGCTTCATTAGATTATCTCAGGCATCAGGCAATGCGACACAGAGTAGAGGAAAACATGAGTACTACTAATGAGCGTAATCTAGAAATAAGAATAATGAGCCTACAGAGTTCCGTTTACGATGAAGTCTTAATCAATGAAATTCAAGAAATAGTTGACAAGACTATATCTACAATGAAACCGCGAACTCAAGAAGTCTTTAGACTTAGTCGTTTTGATCTGCTCACCAACAAAGAGATTGCAGCACAGCTAGATATAACCGAGAAAGGTGTAGAATACCACATGAGTATTGCCCTCAAAAAGATGAAGATTAGCCTCAAAGACTACACATATCTCATCGGCTTAATAAATCTTTTTTTATAAAACATCCATTTTCTACTAGGGTATCCCCAACCATTATTCGTTTACTATAAAAGACCAAAACTTTTATTCTCTAAAACGAATGGATACTAACTTATTACATAAATACATAGAAGGCAAGGCTACCGAGCATGAACAATTACAAGTCGCCAAGTGGTTGGATGCAGATCTTAAGCATATGCAACAATATATAGAACTACGGAGGATATACGATGCGTTGGTTTGGGTAGAACAAGATGCTGAAGAACTGAAAACAAAGACTAGTAAGAAAAGACTCTCATTGCAGCAAATAGGAAAAATTGCAGCAATTACCCTTATTGCATTGTTGTCCACTTATTTTCTGATTCATACCAATTCCAAAGATGATAATAGACTTCTGACAATGACTATGCCTGCAGGGCAACATGGAGAGCTAATACTAGCAGATGGCTCACGTGTGTGGTTAAATTCGCAAAGTAGCATCAAATTCCCCACAAACTTTGACTCACACACTAGAGAAGTCTTTTTGGTCGGAGAAGCTTTTTTTGATGTTGCATCAGATGAAGACCATCCATTTATAGTACATACATCCGATATGTCTGTAAGAGCTCTAGGAACAGAGTTCAATGTTCGCTCATATGCCAACTCAACCACTAGTACTTCGCTTCTCTCAGGAAGGATAGACGTCACTGTACTCAATACGAAAGAGACATACAGCTTGAGTCCTAACGAACAACTAAAGCTTGAAAATGAAACTGTATCACTCACCACCATTCCTCACATCTCTTATTTTGAGTGGAAAAATGGCATCATAAGCTTTGAAAATGAAACAATGAAAACATTATTAAAGCAACTTAGTATCTGCTTCAATATTGACATCACTATAGAAAACGATGCTGTATTGAATGACACCTATACAGGAAAATTCAAAGTAAAAGAAGGAGTGGAACAGATACTAAAAATATTACAGCTCCGATCAAATTTTAAATATATAAAAGAAGGAGATCACATTATTATAAAATAAAAAACACAATCGTTAACCATTCTAAGACCAAAGCCTATAGGAAAACTTAAATCTAAAAAGATAGCCGAGAAATACTCGTAATATCTCTCGGCTGAAAAACCAATAGTCAAAAAAAAAAATTGACTTCGCAATCAAATCATTTTTAACCATTAGAATCACAAATGTATGAAAAAATATTCGTGTTATGTTAGTTTGTTTATACTACTAGCAAAGGATAAGCTATTTATAAGAACTATGAGAATATCATGTTTGCTTTTAATGTTGTCAATCCAATTTCTTTTTGCCATTGACAGCAATTCACAAAACGCAAAAATATCCATTAGCAACAATAAAGTAAAAGTAAAAGAGCTATTAACATCTATAGAGAATGAAACAGGCTACCTTTTTGTATACAACGAACAAGAGGTAGATGTAGAACGAGTAGTTGCTGTAAACTATCAAGAAGAAGAACTTAACAAGGTTTTACACGAAGTATTTGACCCTGTTGGAGTTGACTTTGCTCTTGCAGGTTCAGGTATTATGCTTCGTAAAAGAGCCGATAAAAATGTTCATTCTTCACCCCAGATCACATCGCTACAAAATGGAGAGATTACAATAAAAGGAATTGTAAAAGATGAAAGTGGACTGCCAGTTATAGGTGCATCCGTTCGTCTCCTAGATTCTCAAACTATAGGCACTATTACAGATATGAACGGACACTACTCACTCAAGGTTCCCCAACAAGGGACTCTGCTATTTACATTTCTTGGATACCATACACAACGAGTAATAATAGATGGAAAAACGACTATAGATATTACCTTAGTCGAAGACTTGAAAGACTTGGACGAAGTAGTGGTCGTAGGGTTTGCAACACAACGCAAGACTAACCTCACAGGTTCAGTAGGAAGTATAAAGATTAAAGAAGCTCTAGAATCACGTCCTGTAACCAATGTCCAAGAACTACTTTCAGGCGCCGTATCAGGCATGCTAGTAACCAAAGGTAGTGGTGCAGTAGGCTCTGCTGCAAACATCAACATCAGAGGAACATCTACCATTGGAGCATCTTCTGGTGTTTTAGTGCTAATAGATGGAGTGCCTGGAAACATCAACACACTCAATCCGAATGATGTAGCCGAAATATCTGTACTCAAAGATGCTGCATCTGCTGCCATCTATGGGTCTAGAGCTGCTAATGGTGTAATCCTTGTGACAACAAAAGCCCCAGAAAAAATGAATCGCCCTATTGTAGAACTTTCTTCTTCTATTGGAATTCAAAATCCACAACACAGATTAGACTTTGTGGGTTCTGCAGATTTCATGAGATTATATGATCAGGCAATGATCAATGACGGAAAAGAGCCAGTCTATGGTCAACAAGGGCTAGATGATTTGAGAAAGGGTTTATATGCTGACAATAAATGGTATAAAGAAATATACCGCAAAAATACTGTTATCAACAATAATTACTTGTCATTCTCGGGTAGCGAAAAATCTATAGATTACAGAATATCTGTTTCCAACGACAATCAGCAAGGATCATTACCTAATAATGAGTACAGTCGTCTTACAATTAAACCTAACATTACACTCAAGCTAGCTAGCAACCTTGAGGCACAAGCAAATATTCAATATACTCAAACAAGTATAAAAGAACCATTTGGCGGCACAGAGCTTGCCCAATCACAAGCATCACGTATTGCTCCTACCATCAAGATACGAGAGAACAATGGGCATTATGGTGTAGGTGGCACTATGGGTGGCAATCCCATAGCCGACTTGTATGAAGGTGGTTCTACCAAGAACAAGTATAAAGAATTGTTAACGGTGTTCGATCTTCGTTATTCTCCTATTACGGACCTCAATATAAGAGGAAATGTAGCGTATTACACCTATGATCAACGAACTAAGAAAAGATCGCAAACCTACAACCTATACAATGCTGAGGGGGATGTCGCAAAAACAATCAACCCTGTCAACATGGGACGAAACGACAATGCGTCTAACTATACGCTCCAAATGCAGTTTGTTGCAGATTATACCAAAACTCTATCCAATGCACATACTTTTAAAGTTCTTGGAGGATATTCGCAAGAGTATAGAAAGAATGAGAGTTTCTGGGCATCTAGAGAGAACTTACCATTTACAGATATAGATGTGCTTGATTTAGGTAGCTTAAATAAGCAAAATGGAGGAACAGCCTCACATGTAGCAATACAGTCTGTATTTGGGAGAATAAACTACGACTATATGAGTCGATATCTTTTCGAAGCAAATGTACGCAGTGATGGCTCATCTCGATTTGCAAAAAGACATCGCTGGGGAGTTTTTCCTTCTTTTTCAGGAGGATGGAACATCCATATGGAAGACTTCATGAAAGACCAATCGTGGCTTTCGCAACTAAAACTGAGAGCATCATGGGGAGAACTAGGGGATGCCGAAAAAAGCAACATAACCTATCATCCAACAGCTACATTGATAGCTTATGATCCCAAAATGTATTCTTTTGGCGGAAAACTTGTGTCAGGTGCATATAACAACAAAGCAATCAACCCTACCCTTTCATGGGAAACATCCCAAATGACAAATATAGGATTAGATATAGGTTTACTAAACCAGCGCATAAATGTAAGCGTGGAATACTTTATAAACAACCGAAAAGACATTCTCTATTCACCTCCTGCGCCTACAGAATTTGGGCTAGACGCACCACTAAGCAATCTATTAAAAATGAGAAATCAAGGTTGGGAATTTGCGACAACATACAACGATCGTAAAGGAGATTTTACATGGGGAGTAGATTTTAATTTTAGTTTTTCAAAAAACAAAATGCTTGAAATGGGAGAAAATGATATGTGGATAGAAGGTAATTCGATAACCTACTTAAACGATAGATATCAGCTTCCATATGGATATGAGGCTATTGGCTTATTTCAGAGTGAGGAAGAAATTGAACAGTCTGCAACACAAGGAGGCGTGAAGCCAGGAAACATCAAATTCAAAGATCAGAACAATGATGGCAAAATAGATGGTGAAGATAGAACTATCTTGAATAGAAAAGTGCCAATTAACTTTGGCGGAAATATCAGATTTGGATATAAAGACTTTGATCTATCGGCAAATTTCTATGGACGCCTAAACACAATGAATTATTTATCTGATTATTCGGGATGGGCTTTCTTTTTGTCTGAGAATGCTCGCCCAATACATAAAGATTCATGGACACCCGAAAATCCTAATGCTTCGTATCCTAGACTTACTTTGGTAAATACAGCTAACGACACACAGTACAACAGTTTTTGGCTACGCAAGGCTGACTACCTCAAATTGCAAAATATACAAGTAGGTTACACATTGCCTAAAG
>JASLEN010000257.1 GCA_030151105.1 Dysgonomonas sp. | reverse complement strand
AGAAGAATTTGACTTCCAAATGCGAACTAATTTTGAAGGGATGTTCAATGTCTGTTCAGTCATTACAAGTGTATTTAGAAAACAACGTTCAGGTACAATTATCAACGTCAGCTCAGTCGGAGGAGTAATGGGATTGCCTTTCCAAGGTCTTTATTCCGCATCTAAATTTGCAATTGAGGGGTATAGTGAAGCTTTGCGATTGGAGCTAAATCAGTTTAAAATCAATGTAGTACTGATTCAACCAGGTGATTTTAATACGGGATTCACAGGAAGTAGAATGATGTCGGAGGCAACAACACAAGATGAAGACTATAAAGATCAATTTGCAACCACTCTCAAAATTATCGAAGATAACGAAAATAACGGGAGTTCTCCAGTCAAAATTGCTCGTCTAGTATCTAGAATTGTTGAAAAGAAGAAAACTGGGTTTCGCTATCCAGTAGGCAACATAATAGAGCAACTGTCTATCTTCGTAAAACGCCTTGTTCCTGGTCGATTTTATCAATGGATATTGAGACAATATTATCAGATAAAATAAAAGTTATAAAAACTTTAGTTATTCCCTCTCGATAAGAAAAAATACTATCTTTATATTTGGTTGAAAATAATAAAACAAGATATAAAGAAAATGAAGATTAAAGTATTTGAATTTAATCCTGTTAGCGAAAATACGTATGTGATATACGATGACACCAATGAGTGTATAATCATTGATGCAGGATGTTATTTTCATGAAGAAAAAACTCAATTACTCGACTTTATAGTTGACAACAGCTTGGTCGTAAAACATATTATAAATACTCATCTACACTTTGACCATGTATTGGGACTTAATTTTGTGATGGATCAGTTTAAACTAGAATTGCAAGCGCATAAAGCAGACGAATTCTTGTTAGAACAGCTAAAATCACAACTCCAAATGTTTGGTTTCCCCGACAATGGCGAGCCAGCTCCTAAGATTGGTAAATACCTCACCGAAGAAGATATCATTAAGTTTGGGAATCAAGAACTGAAGTTGTTTCATGTTCCAGGTCATTCGCCAGGTAGCCTTGTTTTCTACAACGAAAAGGCTGGATGTATGATAGCGGGCGATGTTCTTTTTAGAGGAAGCATTGGTCGTACAGATTTGCCACAAGGGAATCATCAACAATTGATAGATGGAATCAAAGCAAAACTGCTAGGCTTGCCAAGCGAAACTGTTGTGTATTCGGGGCATGGACCATCTACAACTATCGGGTATGAGAAAGAGAATAATCCTTTTTTAATTTGATTAATGTGGGAATTTAATTAACTTCCTATGCTGTAGATTTGTACAGAGAGCAAAAATATAAAGTAAAACCTTTTTAAATATACATTGAAGCCATGAAACCAGAAAGATTTAAGACTCGACACATTGGAATAAATGACGAAGATCAGAAAAAAATGCTCGCTAAGATTGGTGTAAAATCATTAGATGAACTTATTGATCAAACCATCCCTAAAAATATTCGCATCGAGGGAGAATTACGCCTTCCTGAAGCACTAAGCGAACACGAATATGCCGAAGAAATGGCGCTTATGGCTTCAAAAAACAGACAAGCATCATCTTATATTGGTATGGGCTGGTATGGAACGGTTACTCCAGCAGCAATTTATCGAAATGTGTTCGAAAACCCAGAGTGGTACACTTCATATACTCCGTATCAAGCGGAAATTTCGCAAGGACGCTTGGAAGCTTTGATGAATTTCCAAACTGTGGTGAGCGAATTAACAGGTTTGCCATTGTCAAACTGCTCACTTTTGGACGAAGCAACTGGCGGAGCAGAGGCTGTAACGATGATGTTTAACCTTCGCAGTAGAGATCAAGAGAAGCGTGGAGCAAGAAAAGTTTTTGTGGACGAAAATCTCTTCCCTCAAACAAAAGCTGTGATTAATACTCGTATGACCCCGCAAAATATAACTGTGGTAGTTGGCGATTTCAAAACGGCAAAACTTGATGATGAATACTTTGGTATTGTGCTTCAATATCCTGATGGAAACGGCTCAATTGTAGATTATAAAGAAATAGTAGAGAAAGCACATGGCTTAGATTGTAAAGTGGCTGTGGCTACAGACCTAATGGCTTTGACATTGCTGACACCTCCAGGAGAATGGGGTGCTGACATTGCCTTTGGTAGTAGTCAGCGATTTGGAATTCCTTTGTTCTATGGAGGACCGTCTGCTGGATTCTTCGCTACAAGAGATGACTATAAGCGACAAGTGCCTGGACGTATAATTGGTGTTTCGAAGGATGCTTATGGCAAAGATGCCTATCGTATGGCTCTGCAAACACGTGAGCAACATATTAAGCGTGAGCGAGCAACTTCTAATATTTGTACAGCGCAAGCCCTATTGGCAACCATGTCTAGTTTTTATGCTGTATATCATGGTCCAGAAGGGTTGAAAACAATAGCAAAACGTATCCATTCGGCTACAGCTTTGGTGGTAGATGAGTTGACCGAATTAGGCTTCAAAAACTTAAATGAGCAATATTTTGATACACTTAAGCTAGAATTGCCAAAAACTATTTCGCAAGAAGACTTGCAGATGCATGCTGATATGCGTGATATAAATCTTCGCTATTTTGAAGATGGAACTGTAGGATTGAGTTTGGACGAAACTATTACTGAATATAAAGTACATGAGCTTCTAGCTGTGTTCTCAATGGTGGCAGGGCGTAGCAAGGTGTATATGATAGATGATCTTCCAGAGAAGTCAATTATTAAGAAAGAATTCTTGCGTACAAGCAAGTTTATGGAGCATCCTACATTTAATAGCTACCACACTGAGACCGAATTGATGCGCTATATTCATCGTTTAGGTAAAAAAGATATTTCATTGGCACATTCCATGATTTCTCTAGGATCGTGTACTATGAAACTCAATGCAGCCTCAGAGCTATTGCCTCTAGGATTAGGTGGATTCCAAAATGTACATCCATTTGCTCCTAAGCATCAAGTACAAGGATATACCGAATTGATCGGTGAATTGGGAGAATATCTGAAAGAAATTACAGGCTTTGCAGGCGTTAGTTTCCAAGCAAATTCTGGAGCAGCGGGAGAATATACAGGATTGATGACAATTCGTGAATATTTGATAAGCAAAGGTGAAGGACATAGAAATATCATTCTTATTCCAGCATCGGCTCACGGAACAAACCCAGCATCCGCAGTGCAAGCAGGATATACACCAGTGACTACTGCATGCGATGAAAACGGAAATGTGGACTTGGCAGATATGATGGCTAAGGCTGAAGAGCACAAAGATAACTTGGCAGGATGTATGATTACTTATCCATCTACACATGGAATCTTTGAAGTAGAGATTAAAGAGATGTGCGACGTTGTTCACAAATTTGGAGGACAAGTCTATATGGATGGAGCAAATATGAATGCGCAAGTGGGTATTACTAGCCCTGGTGTGATAGGTGCTGATGTATGCCACTTAAATCTACATAAGACATTTGCGATTCCTCATGGTGGAGGAGGACCAGGTGCAGGACCAATTGGTGTTGCAGAACACTTGATCCCTTTCCTCCCACATCACCCAATGTTGGATGGTAGTGAGCTGAATACAGTTTCGTCTGCTCCATTTGGTAGTGCAGGTATCTTGCCTATCACCTATGGTTACATTCGTATGATGGGAGCTGATGGGTTGAAGAAAGCAACGCAAACAGCAATATTAAGTGCAAACTATCTAGCCGAAAACTTGAAAGATACATATGGCGTAGTCTATCGTGGAAAACAAGGTAGAGTAGGGCATGAGATGATTCTAGAGTGTAGAAAGTTGAAGGAGACTTCAGGTATTACAGAGTCTGATATTGCAAAACGATTGATGGACTATGGTTATCATGCACCTACACTGTCGTTTCCTGTAGCTGGTACTCTAATGATAGAACCTACAGAGAGTGAAAGCTTGGCTGAACTTGATCGCTTCCTAGAAGTAATGGGACAAATCTGGCAAGAGATTCAAGAGGTAGAAAAGGGAGAATACCCTAAAGATGATAATGTTTTGGTCAATGCTCCACATCCGCAGTATGAAGTAGCAGCAGACGAATGGAAACATATATATCCTCGTTCAAAGGCAGCATTTCCACTACCTTATTTGAATGAAAATAAATTCTGGATCAATGTAGCTCGTGTTGATAATGCTTTGGGAGATAGAAATTTGATTTCTTGCTTGTGCGATTTAGGATAAACATTGTTGCATGAGATATAATTCACATTATATTTTATGTGATTAGAGAACAAAATGCAATTTATTGTGTTAATTTAGTACCATCTTATTCCGTTGAGTAAGATGGTATTATAATATTAAAATTATGAGTTTATTATCAAGCATATTTGGCAAAAAGGCAAAAGCTACTGATGCTGTTGTTTTTGAAGTGTCACTTTCTTGTGGCAAGTGTGTAGCAAAAGTAGAGAATATGTTGTCTTCTAATAAAGGAATAGTGTCAACAAAGGTTGATTTAGCATCTAAGACTGTTTCTTTGGAATATGACAACACAATGACAAACGAAGAAATACTTCAATCATCTATCGAGAAATTAGGTTTTGAAGTGTCTAAACAATACAAATAAACATTAACAACTAACAGAAATTTAAAAATGAAGAAGGTCGTATTAGCAATTACTTTAGCAGTGCTGATGGTAAACTGTGGAGGAGAAAAGAAAGCATCATCAACTGACAATCTTCCAGTACAATCTACTGAGGCTGTTGACCAAGCCTTCAAAGATGAACACAATGCTAAAAATTCATTAGATTATGAAGGGACTTATAGAGGAACTCTTCCTACAGCAAGTGGCGAGGGGATGGAAGTTACTCTTATCCTTACAGCAGATGTGTTTAGTAAATCAGTGTCTTATGTAGGTAAAATGGGGGTCGCAGTAGTGGAGCAAGGGAAATATACTTGGGACAAAGATGGAACTATCATTACTCTTGATGGTGTAGATGCTCCAAACCAATACTTTGTAGCTGAGAATTATTTGATTCAGCTAGATATTGAAGGCAATCAAATTGAAGGCGAATTAGCTGAACAATATCATTTGAAGAAAGATATGGAATAATAAATAGTGTAAGTCGCAGATAAAATTTGTAACTTACGTTATGAATAATACTATAAGAGGGTGTTGGTATATTCAACATCCTCTTATTATTTTGCAACAAACTAAGAACTTTAAAAAACATATATTTTTTATGGAGAAAAAAGTGGATATTCGTTGTCTTAATACTAACGAATACATACAAGTTGATACTGGCAGCTCTTTGTTAGAGGTACTAGCAAAGCTATCATTGAAAACTAAATATCCTGTGATGGTGGCCAAGGTCAACAACAAAGCAGAGGATCTAAATTATAGACTATATGGTAATAAAACAGTAGAATTTATCACATTGGATAATTCTATAGCAATGCGTACGTATATTCGTGCACTATGCTTTGTGATGGCTAAGGCAGTTAACGAAGTGTTACCTAAAGTACAATTCAATATTGAGCACCCATTGTCAAAAGGATACTTTTGCAAAGTTCTAAGTGATAAGGCTCTCACACAAGATGTAGTGGATCAAATAAAAGCTAAGATGTCTGAGTATATCAAGGCTGATTTGCCATTTGTAGGTAAAGAAATAGAGACGGAGCGAGTAGTCGAACTTTTTAGAGAGCAAGGGTTTGATGACAAAGCTTTGCTTGTAGAAACTGCGGGAGCTCTCTATTCTAAATATTATGACTTGGATGGATATATTGATTACTATTATGGGACACTTGTGCCTTCAACAGGTTATTTGAGCATTTTCGATTTAGAACTATATAAAGACGGTTTGTTATTAAGAGTGCCAAATAGAAAAGATCCTATAAAGCTAGAAGAATATGTGACTCAGGATAAAATGTATCAAGCATATAAAGATCAGTTAGATTTTCTTTATGTATTAGGACTCAATAATGTTGGGGACTTAAATAGAGCTATAAAAAAGAACCGTTTTTCAGACATTATAAAAGTGGCTGAAGCCATGCAAGAACGCTCTATAAGTCGTATTGCTGAAGAGGTGGCACAGCGTGTAGAATCTGATGATGTACGTGTTGTTCTAGTTTCAGGACCTTCATCATCGGGTAAGACTACATTCCGCATGAGAATGGAAGTGCAATTGATGGTCAACTACGTCAAGCCTGTTGGCTTGTCGCTTGACGACTACTTTGTAAATAGAGAAGACACTCCATTGGATGAGCATGGCGAGTATGACTACGAGTCTTTGTATTCTCTCGATTTAGC
>JASLEN010000416.1 GCA_030151105.1 Dysgonomonas sp. | reverse complement strand
CTTTAGGTGTAGCGAGTCACCTCTTACTACATAATGCCAAGCCAACTTCATCAATTCGTTGTATTGGTCTTTGTATTTAAACTTTGTAACCCTGCTTTCTTCTAGTGTCGTGAGGCTTATAGCGTTTACGTCTGCTCCGCGAGGAGCGTAATACAAACTGTCAGAATCTATTACTTTATCGAATCCTAAACCCCATGCCTTGCTATCACTAAACATAGACTGACCTAGACTATAGTATGTGAAATCTTTAGGGGCAACCATTTCTATTAGGGTCGGCATTATATCCATGTGGCTTCCAGGAGTTTCTATTTTCCGAGATGGTACATTTTTCCCATAAAGGATAAATGGAACAGAAGAGTTCTCGTATAGATTAGGCGAAGCATTGACAAAGCGTCTTCCAAAATGATCGCCTGTAAACCCATATAACGCTTCACTATATTTTTCTTCAGCTACTTGCATAAACTGTCCAATAGCCCAGTCTCCATACCATAGATGACCCATCTCTAGGAAGTTCATCCCTCCTCGATAATATTGTTGAGCCTCTTTTGGTAAATCTTCTACTGATTTATATTTGAATCCTTTGCCATATACATCCACAATATAAGGACCATGATAGCTAGATGTGAGAATAAGATTGAAAGTATATTCTTCTGGATCTATATTCTTGAGTACAAGATCGAATAGCTTTTCATCTTCTATTCCCCAATCTCCCGATTCTGATTTCCCACCAGCATCAGCTCCTGAAAATATTCTATCACAGCCTAGATGAGTGGTAAAGTTTCCAATATTGACCCATGACAAGAAGCCTCCATAAAACATATTTGTTTTATAACCCAATTTTTTGAATTGAGCAAATATAGAACTAGTATATGGTTTGCGAGTAGTTGCTATTCTACTGTCATTTACACCTGTATAAGGTATTCCTGTGGCTACTGTCGAGTATGCATAAAATGTAGCACTACTAGATGGTAGAAAATTGTAGAAATGTGTCCCTTTGCTTGCAATAGTCTTCAAGTTGTTTGCCACTTCAAATGAGGAGTATTTATCCATTAATGGCCAAGAATCGTAACTTTCCATCACCACCATAAATATTTGCTTCGGTTTGGGAATGGTATCGCCAGAAGCTTTTTTCGTCATCAATTCGCTTATTGTTGTTTCTGTATATAATTCATCCAGATTGTCTCCATATGGGTTATCTCCTCCAATTTGACTTAGTTCAGTATAGTCATCGTAGGCATATTTTAGCGACCGATAAGGATTGATGATGGTTTTATTTAAAAAATTGTCAGTGGTCACAGCAGCCCATTTACGAGTTGCAGGAACCTTTTGAAATGACCCTCTTATGCAGCATACGAACAAACCGATGATGGCTAGTACAAGTACCGCCTTTGCTGGCATCGGTTTTATCTTGATAAGAAGGTTGTAGATAAATGATTTGTTTTCGAGCCTCCTAAATATGAAAAGTCCTACTACACAGGTTACAATAATCGCAATCGTATTGAGAATAGGATTGTAGTAATCTATTATTGTTTTTAGAATAGCCTTTTGGTCGTCATCATACAGACCCAAGAATACGAAGTTGTTGAACTGTTCATTGTATTCTAAATAATAGTTGAGAGTGATGATGCAGATGATAGAAGAAATTATTACAAATAAATATTGACATACGATCCTTACTCCTTTTATCACCTTAAAACAATTGAATGGAGATAATAATAGTGTGACAACAAGCGGTATAATAATGAAGTAAGCTACTGCTGTACAATCAAACTTGAAGGACATTAGGTAGGTGTCAATAAAGTCTCCAGTGGTTACTTTATCACCGAGTCCCTCCCTATATATGAGGATGAAGGTTGTTCTATAAATAGCAAAAAAGATAATCCCGAAGAACCAAAAAAAGATCAAGTTGCTGATCTCTTTAATGAAAGAATTCCATTTATTCGTTTTGTCCATATGGTGTAATAGTAGTAGTTGTATGGTTGAAAAAAGAAGACTAAAGCCTATCTCAAGCTTTAGTCTTCTTTACATTTTTTTAATATCTATAGTGATCTGCCTTGTACGGTCCATTTACCGAAACTCCGATGTAGTCGGCTTGTTCTTTGGTCAGTTTCGAAAGTTTTACTCCAATTCTTTCCAAGTGTAAGCGAGCTACTTCTTCATCTAGATGTTTTGGTAAGCGGTAAACACCCACTTCGTATGGTTTAGTCCAAAGCTCTATTTGAGCCAGAGTTTGATTTGTAAACGAATTACTCATCACAAATGAAGGGTGCCCTGTAGCACATCCAAGATTTACCAAGCGTCCTTCTGCAAGTAGGAAAATAGAATGTCCTGTAGGGAACGTATATTTATCTACCTGAGGTTTGATGTTAGTATGCTTGATGCCTGTGAAGTGTACTAACTTGTCCACTTGAATTTCGTTGTCGAAGTGCCCAATGTTGCAAACGATTGCTTGATCGTTCATCGCTTGCATATGCTCTATGGTGATAATATCTTTGTTCCCTGTAGTGGTGATGAAGATGTTTCCTTCTTTCACAGCTTCTTCCATTGTTGTAACTTCAAAGCCTTCCATTGCTGCTTGTAGTGCACAAATTGGATCTATCTCTGTCACAATAACACGAGCCCCGTAAGAACGCATAGAGTGAGCACATCCCTTACCAACGTCTCCGTATCCTGCAACTACTGCTACTTTTCCAGCAATCATAACATCCGTCGCACGCTTTATTCCATCTGCAAGAGATTCACGACATCCGTAAAGATTGTCGAACTTAGATTTTGTTACAGAGTCGTTTACGTTGATAGAAGGAACTAATAGTTCACCCTTTTCCATCATTTGATATAGGCGATGAACTCCAGTTGTTGTCTCTTCCGAAACTCCTTTCCAGTCCTCAACTGTTCTGTGCCAACGTTGATTGTCTTCTTGCAAAAGGCGGGCTACAAGATCAAGTATTACTTGCTCTTCAGTGCTTCCAGCTTTTTTGTTTTTCAAGAAGTTAGAATCTTTTTCAGCTTTGTATCCCCAATGGATAAGCATTGTGGCATCTCCACCATCGTCCACTATCACATGAGGACCTTTTCCCTCTGGGAATGCTAGTGCTTGTTCAGTACACCACCAGTATTCTTCTAGTGTTTCACCTTTCCAAGCAAATACAGGAATACCACTAGCTGCGATTGCAGCAGCAGCGTGGTCTTGAGTCGAAAATATATTGCAACTAGCCCAACGTAGGTCAGCTCCAAGCTCTTTAAGTGTTTCTATCAAAACAGCAGTTTGTACAGTCATGTGTAATGACCCCATGATGCGTGCACCTTTTAATGGTTTTTCTTTTCCATATTTTTCACGTAGAGCCATCAATCCTGGCATCTCGTGCTCTGCTATTTCTATCTCTTTTCTCCCAAAGTCAGCAAGAGTAATATCTGCTACGAGGTATGGAAGGTTGGGTAATAGTTCTTTCTTCATTGTTTATATTTGATTCTATTTAGATGTATTTATCGTCAAATTTCATTTTTGCATCTGTCACAAACTCTTTGATACGCTGCTCTTCATCTTTTTGACAAATCAAGAGTACATTGTCTGACTCAACAATAATGTAGCCATCTAGTCCTTGCACCACTGCAAGTTTTTCTTTCGAAACGGAAATCATATTATTATGACTTTCATAAAGCAATGCATTAGCTCCTGCTGTTACATTTGCATTCTCGTCTTTGTCCGAAATATCATAGAGTGAACCCCATGTGCCGAGGTCAGACCAGCCAAAGTCAGCAGCCTGTACATATACATTGTCTGCTTTCTCCATAATTCCATAATCTATCGATATATTTGGACAACGCGGGAAAATGTCATCGATAAATGCTTTTTCATCCGAAGTTGCCATTTTGTCTAATCCTGCATCAAATAGGTTACTAACTTCGGGAAGGTGTATGCGTAAAGAGTCTAATATAGAGTTTATATTCCAGATAAATATTCCAGAGTTCCATAGAAACTCACCACTCTCATAGAATACCTTCGCTAGGTCTAAGCTTGGCTTCTCTGTGAATACTTTTACTTTGGTTACGTAATCCAATTTTTCCTCACTCATTTGAATATAGCCATAGCCTGTCTCTGGACGACTAGGGCGTATCCCAAGTGTGAGTAATGCTTTGTTTTTCTCTACAAATTTGAGCGCATTTTCTATGAGGGTTGTGAACTCAATATTGTTTAGAATCAAATGATCTGATGGAGCAACTACAATATTAGCATTAGGGTTTAGTGCATTAATATGATAGGTTGCAAACGCAATACAAGGTGCTGTATTTCGACGTAGAGGTTCTAACAGAATTTGTTTTTGTGATAATTCAGGTATTTCTGAAATGGTAATATCTCTATAAGCTTCATTTGTAACAATAAAAATATTTTCGACAGGAATAATATTTTTGAACCTTTCAAAAGTGAGTCTGATGAGAGATTTTCCAGTTCCAAAAAAATCGAGGAATTGTTTCGGCTTGGCTTCTCGGCTCGATGGCCAGAAGCGGCTACCAATTCCTCCACTCATGATAACACAATAATTATTTTTGTCCATGTAATTATTAGTCTGTTAAAAGTTATTTTGTTACAAAGTTATGCTTTAGAATACGATAATCAAAGCGAAAAGAGTTTTCATGTTCTAAGATTAAGAGTAATTATAAAAATAATAGTGAAAGAAGTTTGATATTTGAAAAAAATGTGTACTTTTGCACCCGTCTATAAGCCCAAATGGCGGAATAGGTAGACGCACTGGATTCAAAATCCAGCGGAGTAACATCCGTGCCGGTTCGATTCCGGCTTTGGGTACTTTAAGAGCCTGTTTTTCTGTTGAAAATCAGGCTCTTATGTTTTTACGAGGGACAGAATAGGGACAAAAAGTAATGGAAATTGGAAGCTGTTGAAAATATTGCCTATTCAAAACGCTCTATTCCCAATACTTGCAATCTAGCTCAAAGAATGTGGAAGTAAATGGTATCGTCAAATTTGTTTTTAAGATAATGACATTAAAAGTTTGTGAAACTTCATCTAGCTTTGTTATAAGTTTCTCATGCTCAACGAATACAATATTCTGATTGAAAAGTTCGCTAGTCCTTTCTTTTACTTTCTTTATCCCTGCTACTTGAGCATTTGTCAAAGATTTCAACTCCAAGTCTTGATATACATTCGATCTCACATGAGGTTGCTTGTCAAGCAAGTCAGAGACAAATGTCAAAACTTGCTCATAATCAGTTCTTGTATCTATTGTCACTATCCCAGCCTTAGACTGTAGCGGATATGCCATGTCAGTTACTACAATCCAATTTCTGTGCCCCAAGAGTCCAATGTTATTCTCTAGATATTCTTTCCAATTGTCTGTGGTAGAAGTCTGTGTTTTTGTTTCGTTTCGATTGTCTACAGAACATGAAACAAAACAAACTAGGCTACACATAACAAGAAATATGATTTTTCTAATTCTCCTCATTTCCTAAAATTAACAGTGTGAAAAGAACCTTCTGCAATCCTTCGGTCTTTTAGTTTCTTATTTCTGCCATCTGCTAAGACAAGTTTCTTTAGGTCAAGACTACCCTTCAATACATTTAGTTTCACTTCATCTATTTTTACTTCAAAAGTTCCCCAAGCATAACCATTGCTCCAGAAATATTTTCCTGGTTTGTCTGTTATTGTCATTTCCTTTTCTACTCCCGAATACTGAAACTGGCTGAGAGCAATAATGGATGCCCAACTTGCCATAGAACGCGCATAATGATGTCCACACTCGGGTTCGCTAAATGGATTTCTCTTAGCTCCATTGTGCCTAGCTCTAATGGCCTCAATGCATTTCAAAGCGTCGTCTTCCATTCCTTCATATAACATTCCTACAGCTGCCGTATATTCAAACCCTGTCATTACTTCAGCAAAATAGGGGAAAGGAACTTCTAGCCTTCCTTTAGGCCAAGCAGCCATCAATAAGCCTGCCTCTTTGCCCATTGCATACGAACGCATATTGTTGAAGTGATTGCTAAAGTCAGGTACATAGTTGTACTTCATTATGCTTTGGAGGGTAGTTTTAATATTTTTCTCATTTCCTAAATATCCTAGTCCACAAATATGGGACATGTATTGTCCCACTAGCTGATCTACCAAACAGCCTTTTGCTAGTTGAAAGGGCGGCACTTCTATCCTAGGGTCATCCAAATTGATATACTCATCAAAGTTCTTAGGATTAGTAACCCAATGCTCATAATATTCTCCATTGAATAAATTTTCATCCATCCATTTACTACCTTCTTCAAAAAGTTTATCACATTTTTGAGCAAACTTTTTATCATTCATGTGTATTGCCATTTTGCTAACAGCTTTTAGTGCTCCCATATACCAAAAGCCCATTTGAGGGTTTGACCCATAGTAATCTACATCCATTGTGTTGTGCTGTTGCCCTTCCATTACACCATCTTGATTGGCATCCCATCCGCCATCTACCCACGCATAAGCCAATACTTTTTTTACTTGTTCCCAGTTATCTCTAAGAAAAGTATCATTGCCAGACAATTGCCACTCTCTATAGAACTTCATAATTGTTCCCATTTGTCCATCAGCAGCTGTGCCACCCGTAGCAGCGTTAGATAGAGGTAGGTCGGCTCTAAAACTCATTGCTCCATTTTCTTTTGTGGCATAATTAAATTCTACGTCACGCATTGTTTGTGCCAACTCGCCAAAGAGAAACGGAGTTGCTACCTCATAGTTCCACACATGAGTGCACGATCCTTGGCACGATCCATGTCTATCCATCACACCTTCCCAGCCCATCAAATGTCCACTAGGTAGTCTGAAGACTGTTTGAGAACGTAGCGTAGCCAGATTGAAAAGTGCTGATTCTTTAACGACTTCGGGATAGTCTGATGATATGAGAGCATTCACGAATTGGAGTGTTTTATTTTCCAAGTTTTCCAATTGTGGAATTGTTTTTTCTACCACATCCCAAGCATCTCTATATTGTTCTGTATAGTAATTTCCTACTATATCCGATTTGTGCCAAGCAGTTCGATTGGGAAATGTCCAACTAATAAAAAACGTGAAGGTTTCTTTTTCTCCTACGGCAATGCTCTTCTTGATGGCTAATGATGCCATAGGATCATTATTTATTTGCTTTTCTTTTTCTGTCAAAACTCCATCTGCACTAAAGTCGTCCCAAAAGTTGAGACTCGCATTGTTCCAGCTGTCGCCAATGGAAGATGTGCGATACGAAATCTCTCCTCTCGATTCGGTTGTCAAAGCTATTGTCCCCCAAGCTGGATCATTGGTATCTACACTATCCGAAGTCATGTAGATACCTTTCAAGTGTCCATTTTCTTTGTAGGTGTTTCTGTTGTTTTTTGCACCTATAGGGATGTAATCACCTTTCCAGTCAGTTCTAAATTTGCTCCCATCTTTTCCTATAAAATTGCGGATAGAACCAGCTATAGATACTTGTAGTGTGGTATTGCTTGTATTCTCTACTTCGTAACTAAGAACCGCAATAGGTATTCCACTTTTGTCAGCATCGGTAGGTATAAGTGGATTGAATCCCTTAATTTTGATTTTTACGGGCATTTCAGAATCGCTCAAGTTGACTTGCCCAAAAGGGTAAGCAGCGTCAAAGCTCGCCTCCTCAAATCGAGGCAGTCCATGATGATCTACAGGTCTGCCTTCGTAGTGCAAGTACTCTTGGTCATATAAAGGGCCAAGCAGAGCTTTAGTGGTCGATTTTCCCTCATTGGGCTTCACATAAATGGAAAAAAATGGAGCATTGACACCAGGGGTTACGGTACTATATTTTTTTGCGGGTACATTCATGATTTCCCAATCACGAAGTTCACCTCTTCCTCCAAGCGATACAGTTCCAGTACCTATTCCACCCAATGGCAGAGCTATTTGGTATAGATTGTTTTGATCATAGTGCTTGAGTGTAGGCCAATTCTGAGGCGTCCACTCCTGTGCAATAAGCCCTAATGGGATAGTTAATAAGATGGCGCATAATAAAAATATTTTTTTCATTATTTTTAGTTTTAAGTATTCTACAAGATAGCAACTCTACCTTGTAGAATGTGTTATTAGTATTTATTAGTTACCAATTTGGGTTTTGCCCTAGATTTGGATTCTTATCTCGTGCCGATTGCGGTATTGGCCACAAATAATGCTTTGCTGCATCAAATGATCTTTCTGTAGCCAAAAATTGCTCTTGAGTATAATCTCCAATTGGCTTTGTTTCATCTTTATTAATTCCATAGCCATTTTTGTTGAGTACAACTTCTGCTGTTTTCCAGCGAAGGATGTCAAAATAACGTTTGTGTTCTGTGACAAACTCATGTCTTCGCTCTTCTCGTATTTTGATTCGCATATCAGAATAATTACCTTGTAGGCTTGCCACACTTGGTAATCCAGCTCTCGTTCTCACTTGATCCATTGCCCAAACTATTTTTGAGTTATTGGAATCGTACTCATTGAGTGATTCCGCCAAAATCAACAAAACTTCTGAGTAGCGATACAGACTAAAGTTTGTCCATGACTGGTCTGGTTTTGCGAATTCAAGATCATTGTATTTCAAATACATAAATCCTGTTATACCTCCACCTTCTCTATTTATCTGCTCTGGCTGCTTGTAGGCTGGATGTGGCATATATGGAGTTTTGGATCCATCGGGGCGTAAAACATCTTCACTTGGGAGCATGAAAGTTTTTTTCAATCTCACGTCTCTATTTTGCCATGGCTTGTTCACATCATACAATTGAGAATCGTAGATTGAATTACCATCTGTCATTTCATAGGAATCTACTAAGTCTCGTGTAGGGCAAAAACTAGCCCAGCCCCTACCAGTTACCCCAACGCCTGAGGGAGAACAGAGAATGGGCAGCATGTGCGTTCTTTCGTTTTCTAAATACTGTATTGCCAAAATGGATTCAGAATTGTTGTTATTTGCACTTGAGGTGAATATAGATGCATAGTCATCTTCCAAGTTATACAAATTTAGATCAATTACTTGCTGCGCTGATTCGGCTGCTATTTTCCAAAGGGTTGTTGCGTCTTCTCCTCTGTGGAATTTGGCATAGCTAGCCATATCTAGATGCATGTCAGCTTTCAGCGTAAGTGCTGCTCCTTTTGTTATTCTTCCTGCATCTTTTTCTCCATAGCTAATAGGTAGGTATTCTATTGCTTTGTTGATGTTTTCAATTGCGTAGTCCAACACTTCTTGCTTAGAACTACGAGGTAGTTTAGCATCTTCAAGTTTTATAGGGTCTTCTTTAATTAATGGAATATCTCCAAAGTGACGAGTCATCCTATAATACTTCAGAGCGAGTATAAAACGAGCTTCTCCTTCGAAGCGCTGTTTTGCATCCACATCTATATCCATGTCCTTCAACTTGCTGATATAGTATAGAATGCGGTATATGTCTCCATATTTCCATTCCTCTGTGATATAGCCAGTGGTTGCATTGTGTATACCCTGAGCTATATAGCCCATTCCTTTTTCACCCCAAGCGTTGGTCATTAAGGAGTTGTCACTCGTGCAATCTCTCCAAAACTCGCGCTGATCTGGCAAGAGAGGATATAGTGCATTGACTCCCCACTCAGCATCCTTCTCTGTTTTCCAAAAATTGTTCTCATTACCTTGATTCAATGGGTCGCGATCGAGATAGTTGCACGCAGAAACCGAAATTAGGAATGCAATAACTAGAATTATATATGTTGTTTTTTTCATGATATTTTAAAATTTAAGATTAAACCCTAACGAAAATGTGCGTTGTAATGGATACCAACCACCTTCGGGATCAAAACCATCGTATCCTGTGATGGTAGCTAAGTTTTGCCCCGTAAGATATACTCTTAGGTACTGCAATTTTATTTTTTCTAAAGTTGCTTTAGGCAATGTGTAACCT
>JASLEN010000403.1 GCA_030151105.1 Dysgonomonas sp. | reverse complement strand
GCAGACCTTAGCCAAGTGTGGGTAGTGGCACAAGTGAAGGAAAAAGATATTCGTTTTATTCACAAAGGAGATGACTTACACATTCATATGCCTGCATTTCCTGACAATCCAAGTATAGAAGGCAAGGTGTTCCATGTGAGCCAAGCTGTGGACGAAGAAACTCGCTCTATAAAAGTATTGGCTGCTTGTGACAATAGCAAAGATCTATTCAAACTGGGAATGTACACAACAGTGCATTTTTGGGACAAACCCGAGGACTATATCATGATACCCGAAAAAGCTTTGCTACAAGATGAAGACGATAGTTTTGTGCTTCGCAAAACTGCAACAAACACTTATATCAAGACTCCTGTAAAAGTGGAAGTGATAAAAGATGGTGTGGCTGTAATAGCTAAAGGCTTGAACAAAGGAGATGAGATAATTGGAGAAGGTGGATACTACTTGAAGTTCTAATTCCACTAAATTGATAAAAATCGGTGTAAGCCAACTATTTATTTAACAGACATGAAAAAAGATATAATGCTACTTACCATCCAAAAAAGATGGGTAATAGCAGCCCTATTCATACTACTCTGTGTATTTGGATACTACTCGTGGAAACAACTTTCACTAGAGGCATATCCAGACATTGCCGACGTGACGTCGCAAGTAGTAACACAAGTACCAGGACTAGCAGCAGAAGAAATTGAACAACAAATCACCATTCCTCTCGAACGTGCTTTGAATGGAATGCCAGGCATGCACGTAATGCGTAGCCAAAGCACATTTGGACTTTCGCTCATCACTATCGTTTTTGAAGATGGAGTAGAAGATTATTGGAGTCGTCAACGTGTACAAGAGCGACTAGGCGAAGTAGATTTACCATACGATGCAATGGCAGAGATAGACCCTTTGACCTCACCAACTGGAGAAATCTATCGCTACATGATAGAAAGCGACAAGCACACGCTCAGAGAATTGACAGATCTACAAAATTGGGTAATCATTCCTAGACTAAAGGAAATTGCGGGTGTGGCAGATGTTGCCAACTTTGGAGGTATTACAACTCAGTATCAAGTAGAGATAGACCCATTCAAACTGGAACAATATCATGTTTCGCTAGAAGAAGTTACTGAGGCCATCAACAATAATAACTCTAATGTGGGAGGAAGTACACTCACCAGAGGAGACTTAGGCTATGTGGTAAGAGGGATTGGACAAGTGACTTCATTGGACGATTTAGGAAAGATTGTTGTTTCGTCAGAAAAAGGAGTGCCTATTTTTCTTAGCGATTTGGGAACTCTGAAATATGGGAACTTAGAACGTAAAGGAGTTTTTGGATATACAGACAGAAAAAGAGAATACTCTGATGGAATTTCAGGATTTGTTCTCCTTTTAAAAAATGAGAATCCTTCTGTTGTTCTCGAAGGCATTACAGAGGCAATAAACGAATTGAATAATGAGATTCTGCCAGAAGGAGCACACATCCACACTTATTTGGATAGAACTGACTTGGTAGATAATACATTGAATACAGTCTCTACCACCTTGATGGAAGGTATTGGGTTGGTTATCATCGTACTAATTGTATTTTTGGGTAACTGGCGAGGGGCTCTATTAGTGGCACTTACTATTCCAATTGCATTGCTTATAGCATTTATATTGATGCACTTGACTGATATTCCTGCCAACTTACTTTCACTTGGAGCTATTGATTTTGGTATCATTGCCGATGGAGCCATTGTGATGATGGAGACCATTTTGAAGAAGCGGGAAGATAATCCGCAGAAGATATTAACAGAAGAAACCATTGCTAAACGAGTGAAGCAAGTAGCAACACCAATTCTATTTGCAACTATCATCATCATCACAGCATATATCCCATTATTTGCATTTGAGCGTGTTGAGCGCAAATTGTTTACTCCTATGGCATTTACTGTTAGTTATGCCCTCTTTGGAGCGTTGCTTGTAGCCTTGTTCGTAATTCCTGGACTGGCATTTGCATTGTATCGCAAGCCTGTGAAAATTTATCATAACAAGTGGTTAGAAAAACTGACTGACAAATATTCTAAGGTAGCTAACTATTTGATTGAACATCCTAAGAAAATATTAGGTCCAGTAGCTGGAATATTCGTAATGGCAATGGTATTGTCTTATACAGTGGGAAAAGACTTCTTGCCGACATTGGACGAAGGTTCTATCTGGTTGCAAGTAACCCTTCCGCCAGGTATTTCTATCGAAAAGTCGAAAGAGTTATCTGATTCGCTTCGCCAACGCACCATGAAGTATGATGAAGTTACTTATGTAGCGGTGCAAGCAGGAAGAAACGATGACGGAACAGACCCTTTTACACCGTCTCACTTCGAGGTATCGGTAGGAATTAAGCCCTACAAAGAATGGCCAAGTGGAAAAACAAAAAACGACTTGATTGATGAATTAGCCGAAGAATATGAATCGCTACCAGGATTTACAGTAGGTTTCTCGCAACCAATGATTGATGGTGTGATGGATAAGATTGCTGGAGCACATAGTGAGTTGGTAGTCAAAGTATATGGTGAAGATTTCAAAGAAACACGCCGTATAGCAAGAGAGGTGCTAGAAACACTGAAAAATGTACCTGGTGCAGTGGACTTAGATATTGACCAAGAGCCACCATTGCCGCAGATACAGATACAAATGGATAGAGATGCTATTGCACGTTATGGTCTGAATGTGTCGGATGTGAGTGACTTGATTGAGATTGCGATTGGAGGGAAAGCTATTTCTCAAATCTACCAAGGCAATAGAGTTTACGATATCACTTGCAAGTTTAAAGAAGACACAAGAGATACTCCAGAAAAGATAGCTGCACTAATGTTGACTTCTGCCACTGGCGCTAAAATTCCATTAGCACAGGTAGCTGATATAAAACTAAGTACAGGAGAAAGTACAATTACTAGAGAGATGAACAAACGTCACTTGACAGTGAAGCTAAACCTAAGAGGTAGAGACTTATCGTCATTCTTGAAAGAGGCAGAAAGTTCCATTGAAAGAAATGTGACATACAATCACAACGACTATCACATCAAATGGGGTGGACAGTTTGAGAATCAATCTAGAGCATATTCTCGTTTGGCTGTTATTGTACCGCTCGCCCTGATGCTCATGTTCATATTATTATATGGAGCATTTGGTAAATTCAGACAAGCAGGACTTGTGCTATCTATTGTTCCTCTAGCATTGTTTGGAGGTATGTTAGCCCTCAATGTGAGAGGTATGACTCTCAACGTATCATCGGCAGTAGGATTTATTGCCCTCTTTGGAGTTGCTATCCAGAATGGTGTGATTATGATATCGCACATCAACGGACTGCGCAAAGATGGAATGCCACTGCTACAAGCTGTGGAGGATGGAGCACGTCATCGCTTCCGTCCGATACTGATGACTGCTACCGTAGCAGTTCTTGGACTCTTCCCTGCTTCTATGGCTACAGGGATTGGTTCGGACGTACAACGTCCATTGGCAACTGTGATTGTTTATGGATTATTATTCTCTACTGTTGTCACGCTTTTTGCACTACCAGCTCTCTACTATATTATAGAGCTGCAAGCCAAAAAGTTTTTTAAAGGAGATGAAAATGAAACAACACATGTTATTGACTAAATTAAAGATGAAAAGAAGAATGAAAGTATTAGCATGTGAGTTGCATACGATAACTGAAAAAATTTATCAAGGTATGAAAATGAAAACTAAATACACCCTAATGAGAGTAGGTCTCACGCTATTTATGCTAGGTACAGGCGCTATTTGCC
>JASLEN010000391.1 GCA_030151105.1 Dysgonomonas sp. | reverse complement strand
AACGAATATGGTGGAGTAGAGGGTGTTATCACGATGGAAGATATCCTAGAAGAGCTTGTAGGGGAAATTCAGGATGAGTACGACAATGAAATTCCCTTTGTGGAACAAACAAGCGAAGACACTTATATCGTTATGGCAACTTCTGCTATTTCGGATATCAACGACGAATTACCGCATCCTATTGATAAGGAAAAACAATACGATACCCTTGCGGGTTATTTAATTGATAAATTTGGACGAATTCCTAATGTTCATGATAAACTAGAGGCAGAGGAATACGAATTTACAGTTATCAATAAAAATAGAACTTCTATAATCGCTGTTCAGGTCAAAGATTTGAAAATCTATTCGACAGATGAAAAAAGCGATGAACACGACGAAGATTGATATTTTATAATAAGAAGAATGGATTTTGAACTTCAATATACCGATAGTAAATCGAAGGCTCGTGCTGGTTTGATTACTACCGATCACGGACAAATTGAGACCCCTATTTTTATGCCTGTGGGTACACAGGGAGCCGTGAAGGCTGTGCATATGCCCGAATTAGAAAAAGATATAGAGGCGCAGATTATATTAGGAAATACTTATCATCTCTATCTTCGCCCAGGCCTAGATATTCTAAAACTGGCTGGTGGCTTGCATAAATTTAATACTTGGAATAAACCAATATTGACAGATAGTGGTGGCTTTCAGGTGTTTTCTTTAGCGCATAATAGAAAGATAACAGAAGAAGGCGTTATTTTTCGTTCGCACATCGATGGCTCAAAACATATGTTTTCTCCCGAATCTGTAATGGATACAGAGCGTACAATTGGGGCTGATATCATTATGGCTTTTGATGAGTGTACACCTGGAGACGCTGAGTATGAATACGCTAAGAAATCATTAGATTTAACAGAACGCTGGTTAGATAGATGTTTCAAAAGATTTAATGAAACTGAATGCGAATATGGATACAAACAAGCATTGTTTCCTATTGTTCAAGGGTGTGTCTATCCAGAATTGAGAAGAAGAGCTGCCGAAAACGTAGCGTCTAAAGGTGCTGACGGCAATGCTATCGGTGGATTGGCTGTTGGCGAACCTACTGAAAAAATGTACGAAATGATAGAGGTGGTCAATGAAATTTTACCTCAAGACAAACCTCGATATTTGATGGGAGTGGGTACTCCTGCAAATATTTTAGAGGCTATAGAACGTGGTGTAGATATGTTTGACTGCATTATGCCTACTCGTAATGGTAGAAATGGGCAGCTATTTACAAAGAATGGAATAATGAATATGAAGAATCAGAAGTGGGCACGAGATTTTTCTCCTATCGAAGAAGATGGTGCTTCTTATGTAGATACTTTATATTCAAAAGCTTATTTGCGTCATCTCTTTGTTGTTAACGAGATATTGGCCTTGCAAATCGCCTCGATTCACAATTTGGCTTTCTATCTTTGGCTCGTAAAAGAAGCTCGCAAGCATATCATCGCAGGAGATTTCTCAACTTGGAAAAAAACTATGGTTGAAAACGTATCGCGCAGACTATGAGAAGTTTTAAGCCTATTTCAATTATAGATGGGTATATTATCAAGAAGTTTTTGGGGACATTTATTTTCTCCATTCTCTTGATTATTTCTATTGCTGTAGTCTTTGATATTAATGAAAGATTGGATAAGTTTTTATCGAACGATGCTCCTCTCAAGGCTATCATCTTCGACTATTATATGAACTTTATTCCTTTCTATGCCAATACATTTAGCGCACTTTTTGTATTCATTTCGGTAATATTTTTCACTTCAAAGTTGGCTGACAACTCGGAGGTGATAGCAATGTTGTCAAATGGCATGAGTTTCAATCGATTGATGAAGCCATATATGATTTCGGCAGCCGTAATTGCTGCTGCAACATTCATTTTAGGAAGTTTTGTAATTCCTCCTGCCAATGAGACTCGCATTGCTTTTCAAAATAAATATTTTAGAGATAAAAGTGCTGTAAGCGTCAATCAAGTACATGTGCAAGTGGGAAAAAGTGATATCCTCTATCTTCAAAACTATAGTAAGCGAAATGGTTGGGGACGAAATATTGCAATAGATAGCTTTGATGGAAAAAAGCTAAAATCTAGAGTTACCGCCGAAACCGCAGAATATATCTCTGATTTTAATTGGAAACTAAAAAACTATTCAATTCGTCGATTTATAGACGAAAAAGAAGTGATGGTTTCTGGAGGAGAATTGGATACTGTGATTGCTGTTACTCCAGCTGATCTGTTGGTGAGTATCAATGATTTTGAAATAATGACCACACCTGAACTGCATACTTACATAAATAAGCAAAAGGAACGTGGATTGGCAAGCGTGGGGGAGGTGAGTCTTACGAACTTCGAAATAGAATATCACAAACGTTTTGCGAATATATTTTCTGCATTTATTCTTACCATAATTGGAGCATCTCTTTCTTCTCGTAAGATAAAAGGTGGCATGGGCTTAAATATTGGTATAGGTCTTGGTCTCAGCTTTGGTTACATTGTTTTCATGACAGTTAGTTCTAGTTTTGCGATTTCAGGCACGATGTCTCCCTTCATGGCCGTATGGTTGCCCAACTTTGTCTATGTCTTCATAGCAGGTTTCCTATATACAAAAGCTCCAAATTAGGATTTCTTTAGAGTAGAAAACTTCAATTTAATTTGTTCTAAAGATTCTCATTTGTACCTTTGGAAGTATGAGATATTAAAATACTAAAAGGTGATTATGAGAATAACGATTGTTGGTGGAGGAAACATGGGTGGCGCCATTGCTCAAGGTTTGGCTGAAGGCAGTTATTGCAATCCTCAGGATATTACGGTGATAACTAAATCGCAGGTAAGAGACTATGGCAATGGAATCCAATCGGTAGCCTCCGATTATTCTTCATTGGCAGAAGCCGATATCGTTATTTTGGCTGTCAAACCGTGGCTTATTTTAGACTTTGTAGAAAAGTATAAAGATAAGTTATCTAATCCCAAACAACTCCTAGTTTCGGTAGCCGCAGGAATTAATTTACAAGAATACAAAAAGATTTTAGGTGTTGATAAGCCCATCTTTAGGGTAATGCCTAATACTGCAATATCTATCAAACAGAGCATGAGTTTTGTTTCGTCGATGAATACGAATAATCAGCAAGATGAGCTGATTCTTAAGCTATTTGATGAATTAGGATCTGCTGTCTTAGTTGATGAAGCTCAATTTGCTGCGGGAACAGCTATTTCGGGCTGTGGTATTGCTTTTGCATTCCGATATATTAGAGCAGCAATGGAGGGTGGTGTAGAAATGGGCTTGGGAGCTCAACAATCATTAGATGCTGTTTTGCAAACATTGCGAGGCGCTGTAGAATTGCTAGAGGCTAATAAGTCGCATCCTGAACAAGAGATTGATAAGGTGACAACGCCTGGAGGAATAACAATCAAAGGACTGAATGAAATGGAACATGCAGGCTTTACTTCAGCTGTTATTCGAGGACTAAAGGCTAGTTGTGTGAAGTAAGGATAGATTAGTTTGACTTTCATCTTCGTTTTAATTTTCTCATACCATATAAGATTAGTAGGGTGTTTATATATTCAAGAAATTGAATTTAAATAACTTTATTATTGACTAAATGACTTTGCTTTAATGTGTTAAATATGTTTTTTTAATTAAAGCAAAATAGTGATAATGAATAGCATAATAAATGCTACCTTTACAAAAATGCGGTTGTGCCTTTGTGTACACCTGAACCGTATTTACCGAGGAATTGATGCTACGTGACAAACTTAAATCGAAAGGGGCGCTTCCTCGTTGAGACAGAAGAAAGAAAAACTATATATAATGATTTACAAATGGAATTACGAACACTTAACACCCGAGCAGATTGAGCAGAGAGACGACCTTGCAAAGAAGTTAGGAATCAGTCCTGTATTGTGCCAACTGTTGGTGCAAAGAGGCATAACGTCCAAAGAAGATGCTGATAAATTTTTTAAACCAAGTTTGAAAGATTTACATGATCCTTTTCTGATGCCAGATATGGATAAGGCTGTGCAAAGAATAGAAAAGGCTTTGGGTGAAAAACAGCGCATAATGATATATGGTGACTACGACGTAGATGGAACTACGGCTGTGGCACTTATGTATAAATTTTTGCGCAAGTTTACAACAAATTTAGATTATTACATCCCCGACCGATATGATGAGGGATATGGAATTTCGGAGCAAGGAATAGACTATGCTTACGAAACAGACGTAAAACTAATCATAGCGCTAGATTGTGGTATCAAGGCTATTGAAAAAGTAGCTTATGCCAAAGAAAAAGGCATCGACTTTATCATCGGTGATCACCATATGCCCGATGATACACTTCCTGATGCTGTAGCTGTGGTGGATGCAAAGCGTACTGATTCTACTTATCCTTACGAACATCTCTCTGGGTGTGGCGTCGGGTTTAAGATGGCTCAGGCTATTGCGCAAAACAATAAATTACCATTTTCTGAACTGTCTGACTTGTTGGACTTGGTGGCTGTAAGTATTGCATCTGATATTGTGCCGCTTACAGGAGAAAATAGGGTGTTGACTTACTATGGTTTGAAACAACTCAACTCTAATCCGACACTAGGACTAAAAGGTATAATCGAAATTTGCGGTCTTACCTATAAGCATATCACAGTAAGCGATATTATCTTCAAAATTGGACCTCGTATCAATGCCTCTGGACGAATGATGAATGGTAAAGAGGCTGTTGATTTACTATTATCTAGCACCATAGAAGAGGCTCGTGAAAAGAGTCAAAATGTGGATGGCTACAACGATAGTCGTCGCAGATTGGATAAGCGTATTACAGATGAGGCAAATCAGTTGATAGATGCTGATGCGAGCATCAGCCAAAAGAAAAGTATCGTTATCTATAACGAAGATTGGCACAAAGGTGTAATTGGTATTGTGGCATCTCGTTTGACAGAAAAATACCTACGTCCGGCAGTAGTATTGACCAAGTCGCACGATATGATTACGGGCTCGGCACGTTCTGTTATGGGATTTGATGTATATAAAGCCATTGAAGCGTGTAAAGATATATTGGAGAATTTTGGAGGACATACCTATGCCTCTGGTCTGTCTTTGAAGGAAGAAAATCTTGCAGAATTTAAACGTAGATTTGAGGAGATGTCATTTGATATGATAGCACCAGAAATGATGCATCCTCAAATTGATATTGATTCAATATTGACGTTTGCAGAAATAGATGACAAGTTTATTGCCGATCTAGCATCCTTTGCTCCATTTGGCCCTGAAAACTTGAATCCTATTTTTGCGACAACTGATGTTTTGGACTATGGAACAAGTAAACGAGTGGGGACTGATTCTATGCATATTAAGCTAGATGTAATAGATCCAACAAATCCTAAACCGATGAATGGTATTGCTTTCAGACAGAGCAAACGTTTTGATATGGTAAGGGATAATCATTCATTTGATTTGTGTTACACTTTAGAAGAAAATGTACACAATGGAAAAAAGAATATTCAATTGTACGTAAAAAACATTGATAGAGGACAACTCGATTAAGTTTTAGCTACACACGCATGTTTTACATATAGATAGGAGCATAGGAATGGATATCTATCACGAAATATTGAAAAAGTATTGGGGCTATGATAACTTTCGTCCCTTGCAAGAAGATATTATCCATTCTATTGCCGATGGAAAAGACACTCTTGGGCTGATGCCTACGGGTGGAGGAAAATCACTGACCTTCCAAGTACCAGCAATGGCTATGGAAGGTCTTTGCATTGTAGTCACTCCTCTGATAGCCTTGATGAAAGATCAGGTGGATAACCTACGAGATCGAGGAATTAGAGCTTTGGCTGTATATTCTGGAATGACGCATCAGGAAATATTGACTACCCTAGATAATGCAGTGTATGGTGATTTCAAATTTCTATATGTTTCTCCAGAGCGTCTATGTACAAAGCTTTTTTTACAGAAGGTACAACACATGAATGTGTGCATGCTTGTTGTAGATGAATCGCATTGCATTTCCCAATGGGGCTACGACTTCCGTCCTTCTTATCTCAAAATTTCAGAAGTAAGAGAGCATATTACTGAAGGTGCGCCAGTGTTGGCTTTGACCGCTACAGCAACTAAAGAGGTGGTAGATGATATTCAAAATCAGCTAAATTTCAGGAAGAAAAATGTCTTTAGTAAAAGTTTTGAACGAAAGAATGTTGCTTACATTGTGCGAGAAACTGAAACTAAAGATGAAGAGCTTTTGAGTATTTTAGAAAAAATGCAAGGTTCCACTATTGTTTATGTGCGAAGCCGTAAACGAACAAAAGAGATTGCTGATCTTTTAAATGCTTCGGGCTTTTCGGCAGATTATTATCATGCGGGATTACCTTCTGGTGATAAGGATATTAGGCAAAATGCGTGGAAGGATAATAAGATTCGTATTATAGTCTGTACCAATGCTTTTGGAATGGGGATTGACAAGCCAGATGTTCGTCTAGTGGTGCACGTTGATTTGCCAAATGCTATTGAAGAATATTTTCAAGAAGCGGGTAGGGCGGGGCGAGATGGTCAGAAGTCTTACGCTGTAATTCTTTACCACAAAACAGACTCCACAAAGCTGAAGAAACGGGTGCGTGACGAATTTCCTGAGCGAGATTTCGTATTGCATGTCTATGATTGTTTGTCCTATTTCTACCAAATAGCAGATGGTTACGGAGTGGATAGGATGTATGATTTTAGCATTCATAAATTTTGTCAGGCGTATAAATTACCTATTCTGCCTACGCACAATGCCTTGAAATTATTGCACTTGTCTGGTTATTTAGATTATCAAGACGAAGTCAATAATAAGTCAAGAGTGATGATTCTTGTCTATCGCAATGAGTTGTATAACTTGGATATAGACAGAATGAGCAATGAGGTGCTAAATAGCATGCTACGACTCTATACTGGTCTTTTTGCAGCTTATGTAACTATAGACGAGGCGCAAATAGGGCAGAGACATCAATTGTCAAGACGAGAGGTCTATGAAATTCTAATTTACTTGGCAAAACGAAATATTGTAGATTATATTCCGCACAAGAAAACTCCCCTTATTGCTTATGCACAACCTCGACAAGAGTCGAAGTATTTGTCCATTCCTCGAACTGTTTATGAGATACGTCAAGAACGATTTGAGCAGCGAATCAATGCAATGAGCGATTATGCGCAACACAATCTAGTGTGTAGGAGTAAGTCGCTACTTCAATATTTTGACGAGAAGATTTCAAATGATTGTGGACAATGCGATGTATGCTTATCTAAGAATAAAACAGGGCTAAGGACTTGGAAGTTTAACGAAATAGAATTGGCTATAAAAGGGTTGTTGAAAGATGGAAATGCACATCGTATTGGTGATATAACAAGTGCCCTTTCTCAGTATGAAAAAGAGCACCTCTTAAGTGTTATTCGTTTCCTTGTAGAGCGAGGGGAACTTTCGCAAGAACTTGATTCTATTGCTATAAAAAAGGAACAAGTTTAAAGCCCTACGCTTTCTCTCAAAAAGTCAATAGACTCAAATATATCTTCTTTACTCGCCGTTTGATCTATTGCAACGTCTCCAACATCCTTCAAAAAGGTGAAGTTTACAGTGTCAGATTCATTCTTTTTGTCGTGCTTCATGTATTCATATAATGCCTCATATTGATCGCAATCGTACAAGAAACCTTCATAATTTTCTTTGATAAACTGAATTGTAGAACGTAGCTTATCCAGAGGAAAACCACAATGTTTGTGAGATAAATAAAGCTCACAAACTGTTCCCCAAGCCACAGCATATCCATGTTGTATGGGGCTATTTATTTCATAAGAAAGACTTTCGAAAGCGTGCCCAATAGTATGCCCTAAGTTCAATGCTTTGCGGATTCCTTTTTCAAAAGGGTCTATTTCTACAATACGTTCTTTTACTGCTACAGACTCAACAGTCAATTCTCTAAGTTTATCATAATTGATATCATTAGTATCAAATGATATTGTGTTTTTCCAAACTGCTTCACTATCTATTAGGCCGTGCTTAATCATCTCAGCATAACCTGAAAGTAAGTTTTGATGATCTAAACTCTTGAAGAAAAGTGAGTCAATCAATACAGTTTCGGCAGGAGCAAATGCCCCAATCTCATTCTTCAAACCATTGAAGTTGATTCCAGTCTTTCCTCCCACAGCAGCATCCACAGCACCCAAAAGCGTAGTTGGTATGTTGATACACTTAATTCCTCGTTTGAAACTCGCTGCTGCAAAACCTCCTATGTCAGTTAGCATTCCTCCTCCCAAGTTGATGAGAAGTGAGTGGCGTGTAGCTCCATTTTCTGATAAATGCTTCCAGATACTAGCTAACGATTCTATGTTCTTATTATCATCTCCAGCTTTGATAATAATCTTACTAGCTTCAGCTACTTGAGGATTGGAGGCAATATGTGGGAAGCACAATTTCTCGGTATTGCTGTCTGTTAAAACAAAAAGCTTGTCGAACTTTATTCGGCTCAATACTTCTGTTAAATCACGATTCAAATTGTCTGACTTTATTACTTTTTGCATATCGTTAATCAGCTAAATTTAGCGTTTGTATCAAACTTATATCCATTCAAAATATCTACAATACTCATTGCTCTTTTGCCTGGCATTTGCATTTGCTTAATGGCTATTTTACCACTTTGACACGAGATATGAAGATATGTTTTGTTGTCAGTTTCTATGCTTCCAACTTCTAAGGAACTTGATTCTTGAACCAGTTCCGATTCATAAATTTTTACAGAAACAGGCTCACTATTAGCCTCTAGTTGCAACATACTCCATGCACAAGGATAGGGCGACAAGCCACGAATATGGTTATGTGCCTCCTGTGCCGACTTATTCCAATCTACTTTGCAAGTATCTTTAAAAATCTTAGGTGCATGATTTAGCTCTCCTTCCGATTTATAAAGTTGGTCTTGCGGCATTGGTTTCACAGCATCTGCAATAATCATATCAACTGTTTTTTGTACCAATCCTGCACCCAGATGCATCAGCTCGTTGTATATTTTACCAACATTATCATTTTTGCCAATAGCTACTTTTTCTTGTAGTATGATTTCGCCAGTATCTATTTCATGTTTTAAGAAAAAGGTTGTAACCCCTGTTTCTTTATCTCCATTCATAATCGCCCAGTTTATAGGTGCAGCTCCCCTATACTGAGGGAGAAGTGAACCATGCAGGTTGAACGTTCCCAAGCGAGGCATATTCCAAACCATCTCTGGCAACATTCTGAATGCTACCACTATTTGCAAATCTGCATTCATTGCCTTTAGGTCTTGAATAAAAGCTTCATCTTTCAAATTCTCTGGCTGCAAAAGAGTGAGTTCTTTTTCCAAAGCATATTGCTTTACAGCAGAATATTGAATTTTATGTCCACGTCCAGCAGGTTTGTCGGGCATAGTAATTACACCCACTATGTTGTAATCATTTTCTACGAGGATACGCAGACTTTCCACAGCAAAGTCTGGTGTTCCCATGAAAACTATTTTTAAATCTTTCTTAGTCATCTTTATGTCTTTTATTCCTCAATTATTGTCTATTATTCAATTTCACTTCTTGAATTTCTCCATCCTTTATTGGAATCAGATAATAATTTACATAATTGTGGTGGATAATATAATAATCATCAGTAAGTCCAACATTACTGATGTATGAAAAATCGGCTTTCCCCGAAAATTGCTTAGTCCACATTGGTTCTTTAGTTTCAAGATTGAGTAATTGAAATAGGGTTGGCGCATCTTCGGCTGGAGTTGGCTTGTATTTAATCAATAATGTTTCATCGGTTTGATAAAGCACTTTTGGGTCAAAATAATATCTATCGGGAGTAAAATCTTCATACGACTTCACTTTAGCAGATCGAGAGTTAGGATCTAGCTTTTTAGCATCTTTCTCCTTGCTATAATAATCTTTTACCCATTCAAGCGAATAAGGTTTAGTCTGCTGTCCATTAGTGTGATAGAGGTAGTTTAACTTCATGAGTTGGATAGGCTTGTCTGGAAAAAACATGGATTCTTTCGTAAACATGTATGTCACTTTATCTACCAATTCCTCATCACTAATCTTTATTTTATCAGCTCTATCATTGTTGTTTATCAGAGAGTTGTTTGCAGGATAGTAAGATAGGTTTTTACCAATATTGGTTAGAATTTTAAACCCCTCAGCTCTATGTTTATATTCAAAGTCTATACTTGCTATTCCAGCATCAAAGTCAGAATGTTTACTTAAAATATCCTCAGTAATGTCTTTGAATTTTAGTTCCTCAAAATCAATCTCCAGTATGTTTGATTTGTTGAGAATGATTAGATTTTTGTCGATACTTTCAAAATAGCGAGCATTGTAATGATCAGAACTACTAGCTGCAAAAGAAATATTCTCAATTTTGGAGGTTTTGATAATCGTGTTTTTTTCTAAGTCATAAAAAGACAGATAGAATCCATTTCTAGCATCGTCTGTGTCTTGATATCCTTTTCTATAAGTTCTTTGTGATAGAGCTAAGGCAATGGGTTTACTCGAATAATTGGCAATGGACGAAGCCGAGTAGCGTTCATATATAGAATCATTTATAGTCCCACCACTGTCGCTACCTGTTGAGTTGGATATAATCATCAAAATAATGAAGCCAACTATAACAGCTAGAGCCGTAAATATAATTTTGCGAACCTTAGCAGGATCAACGGGAGTTGGTTGACTGCCGACTACTTCATGTCTAACATTTACATTGATATCATCATTGTCCAAAATGTATTCAGCTCCACAGCTACCACATCTATAGTGATCTTCTTTGATCAGCGATTGTTGTGCACTGCCACATTGTGGACATTGAATTGCTTTTATCTTTTTTGCCATTTCTGTCTGTTAATTTGTGTCTTGCCAATACGTTTGAGTTATCCTTCAGCAAAGTTATCTGCCAATACTTCACGATATACATCGAGGATATTAGATTTGGATATGAAACCTAAGTAACAATCTTTCTCGTCCACTACGGGCAAGTTCCATGCTTTTGTTCTATCAAATAAATCCATAATTTCGCTCATGCTCATCGTTATTTTAATTGTTGCTGGTGGCGAAGTCATAAGCTCCTTTATCTTGAAGCGTCTATACAACTCAGGGCGGAACATGATCGTACGAATATTGTCAATCAATACAATTCCCATAAAGCGATTTCTTTCGTCCACTACAGGAAATACATTTCTTGACGATTTAGAAATCACATGAACCATATCGCCTAATGTCATTTCTGTTTGAACACTAACAAAGGTTGTTTCTATCAAGTCCTTTTTATTCATTAGTGTCAACACAGCTTTGTCTTTTTCGTGTGTCAATAGCTCACCTTTTTTTGCCAAACGCATAGAATAGATACTGTGGCTTTCGAAAATTCTTATAGTAGCGTATGATGTTGCAGCTGCAATCATAATGGGTAAGAAAAGATCATAACCTCCAGTCAACTCCACAATAAGGAAAGTCCCTGTAAGTGGCGCATGCATCACTCCCGACATAATTCCAGCCATTCCCATCAGTGCAAAGTTGGACTCAGGTAGTATTGTAGAAACATATTCACCTGCATTTATCTTATTGAAAGTGTTGGAGAAAATAAATCCAGCTATAGCCCCCAAGAAGAGCGATGGAGCAAATATACCTCCAGTACCTCCTCCTGCATTAGTAGCACTAGATGCAAAAACTTTCATCAAGAGAATGGCTACAAGGAAAATAGTAATTGTCCATGTATTATCTTTTACTTGGAAAAAAATACTACCATCAAGTAGCGAATCAAACTGAATGTTATTATTGATGAGCGTATTAATTGTGTCATAACCCTCTCCGTAGAGTGGAGGAAATAAGAAAATGAGTACACTTAGAATACATGCTGCAATACCAAATTTTTGCCAATAGTTATATTTACGGAATATATTTTCAATCCAGTTCATTGCTCTAGTAAAGTAGAGCGAAACCAAACCACAGAATATTCCTAAAAGAATAACGTAAGGAATGCGATCCATTTCAAAAGCTTGTGTCTGACTATAGTTAAACATTGCTTTAGTTCCCATCGTTAGATATGAGAAAGTAGTTGCTGTAACCGCTGTAACCAAAAGTGGAAGTATCGTGAATGTAGTTAAGTCCAAAAGTAGTACCTCAACCACAAAAAGTAGTCCTGCAATGGGTGCTTTAAAAATACCTGCAATGGCTCCAGCAGCACCACAGCCAATGAGCAGCATCAAGTATTTTTGTTCCAACTTGAAGAAACGCCCTAGATTGGAGCCAATAGCAGAACCCGTCAAAACGATTGGAGCCTCAGCTCCCACCGATCCCCCAAATCCAATAGTGATGGAACTGGCCAATACTGAAGTGAATGTATTGTGAAATTTCAAGAAGCTTTTTCGTTGCGAAATGGCATATAAAATTCTAGTAACCCCATGACTGATATCGTCTCTCACTACGTATCGTACAAAAAGACCTGCAATTAGAATACCGACAACGGGATAAAGCAGATACAGGAAGTTTACATTCTCTGTCAAAAAATTGGCAGTCAGTGCACGCTGTATAAAGTGTATGAGACTTTTGAGAATGAGAGCGGCTAACGCTGTGAAAACACCTATTAGAAAAGCAATTATAAGCACAAGTTGTTCTTCTTGTACATTATTATTTTTCCAGATAAGGAACCTACTATAGAGATTTTGAATCATATTTTATTGGCAAATTTTAACCAACAAAAATAAGAAAAAAGATAGCTATAGTCAACAAAGAGACGAAGTATTCTTTTAAAACAAGAATGTTAAAAAAACGGAGAAAATAAAAGGGAGAATCTTTTCAGAATTCTCCCTAGTAAATTATATCCGATTTGGCTTAGTTCTTCTTGATCCAATCCACAATCCAATCTCCGACTTCGCTTGTAGAATAAGCTTTTCCTCCAGAAGCAATATCTTCGGTAACGATATTTGCATCCATAGAATCATCTACAGCTTTTCTGATGAGAGCTCCTTCATCCATTAACTCAAAAGCATATTCGAACATCAATGCAGCCGAAAGAATAGTTGCCAATGGATTAGCAATATTTTTCCCCGCCGCTTGAGGGTACGAACCATGAATAGGCTCGAACACCGAAGTGTGTACTCCGATGGATGCTGATGGTAGCATCCCTAATGAACCAGTAATTACAGATGCCTCATCTGTAAGGATATCTCCAAAAAGATTTTCTGTTACTAGCACATCAAAGCGCTTTGGCCATTGGATTATTTGCATAGCAGCATTGTCCACAAACATATATTCAGTTTCCACATCTGGGTATTGTTTTTCAATTTCTTGAGCCACTTCTCTCCATAGGCGAGAGGTACTCAATACGTTTGCTTTGTCCACCACGGTTACTTTCTTGTTGCGCAGGCGAGCATATTTGTACGATAGATGAAGAATGCGTTCTACTTCTTCTCTTGTATATATACAAGTGTCATAAGCAGTGTTCCCATCTTCACTTCTTCCTTGTGGCTTCCCAAAATAAAGCCCTCCAGTCAATTCACGTACACACATAAAGTCTGCTCCCTCCACTAGGTCAGCACGAAGAGGTGATTTGTGAATCAATGAAGGAAAAGTTGTCACAGGACGTAAGTTTGCATACAATCCCAATTTCTTTCTCATAGCAAGTAAACCTTGTTCTGGTCTTACCTTAGCCGATGGATTGTTGTCATACTTAGGATCACCAATAGCACCAAATAGCACTGCGTCAGACTCCATACAAAGCTCATGTGTTTCGTTTGGATATGGATTCCCCACTTTGTCTATTGCACATGCACCTACTATTCCTTCTTTGTGAGAAAGTTGGTGTCCAAACTTTTCACAAATGGCTTGAGTTACCTTCAATGCTTGAGTTGTTATTTCTGGTCCTATTCCATCGCCAGGAAGTACTGCTAAGTTTATTTTCATTTTCTTTCTTTATTTTGATTGTTATTTTGATCTTTTTCCTAAAAAAAGGATATTAGTTATTCTAAATTTTCCAAATATGTAATATAATAAACAACTCGTCATTACAACTACTACAAGCATTGCCAGATAGTCATATTGAAAGCTGATTTTTCCAAATAGACTTTCTATTACTCCAATTATAGGATAGTGAAAAGCCATAATCATTAATGAAGCTTGACCAATATATGATAGAGACTGAGCGAAAGCATTCATTTTCTTGTTAATTAACATAGACGTTTTTATGACCAAAAGTATTGCGCAAATTGCACTCACCAATGTGATGATTGGTATTCCGTACTTATTGAGAACCATGTCATAAGAGTTTTGGGGTATGTAAAAGGCAGATGCTATTGCTATAATTCCCAATGTGCTGATATGTTTGGGTGTATATTTATAGTTTTTCCACAACTGAGCAGTATGGAAAATAGGTAGTGCTGCAAATGCTATATGTAAAGAAAAGGGAAGACCATAAACCAATATGGTAGATGTATTTATACTGTCCCATCCGTACAGATAACTAACAATTAACAATATGCCTATAACTATGTGTAAGATTGTGCAATTAGTTTTGGTTGCTAGTAAATTATATAGAATCCGAACACAAAATAAGCATGTGAGAAACCACATTGGAGTTAGGCTCGCTTTGAGTATTTTGGATAAGGAATGACCACTCCACAGTAATCGACTCAATGACTTGAAGCATATGTCATCGCTAATATTCAGTAGATAGTAGATTATTGCAACTAGAACAGCAATTGAAAAATATGGTATAATTAAACTTCTAATTTGTTTGCAGATGAATGACAGATTATTATCGTCTTTTTGAAAGAGATAACCACTAATAAAAAAGAAAAACGGCATATGAAATAAGTAAGTTGCGCTGATGAACTGATTGTCAAATTCATCACGCCCCTTCTTAATATTTATAATAAAATGACAGAGCACAACAAGAATTATACCAATTCCTTTTGATATATCTATCCATGCTATACGTTTATCCTTATCCATAATCGTTTACATATTCTCTATCACGTTCAACATTCGCTCAGTAGCTATCATTGCAGCCACCATCTGGTCGGCATCTAATCCACGAGTTTTGAAGCTGTTGTCCTTAAATTTCCATGCAATAGTAGTTTGCACCAAAGCATCGGTACGTCCTCCAGGAGGTATATAAACGGTATAGTTGGTTAATTCAGGGATAGGTTTACCTAAGCTGTTTAATATCTTATACAGAGCTTTAGAAAAAGCATGGTATTGCCCATCCCCAGGTGCAGTACGCTCGTAATATTCTCCATTTATTTCTATGCTTACGGTACACGATGGGCGCAAGCCTTTGGTGAGGTTGAAAGCATAAGACAATATTTTGATGTTTTGCTCTTTCCTTCTGTGTGCTAATACATCGGAGATGATATAAGGAAGATCGACTTGAGTGATAATCTCTTTTTTATCTCCCAATTCAATGACTTTATTGGTTACTTGAATCATTTCATCGTGGCTCAATTCTATCCCTAGCTCTTCAATATTCTTTAATATATTGGATTTACCAGAAAGCTTACCAAGCGCATACTCTCTAACTCGTCCAAATCGTTCTGGAAATAACTCATTGAAATATAGGTTGTTCTTAGAATCTCCATCCGCATGAATACCCGCTGTCTGAGTAAATACATTACTACCCACAATTGGTTCATTGGCTGCTACATTCAATCCAGAGTAAGTTTCCACTACACGACTAACACGGTTTATTTTTTCTTCGTTGATGCTCGTTTTTAGTTTCAATTGGTCATGAAAAACAGCAATGATACTTGATAGCGAGGTATTACCTGCACGTTCGCCCAAGCCATTCATTGTCACATGCACTCCTTTTACTCCTACTTCGGTAGCTACCATCGTATTTGCCACAGCAAGATTATAATCGTTGTGCGCATGAAAGTCAAAATGCTTATCAGGAAACTTGCTTATCATTCGTCTGCAAGCTCTCCATGTAGTATGTGGATTTAGAATTCCAAGTGTATCGGGAAGCATAAAACGCTTTATAGGAGCATCTTTCATTCCTTCCATCATATAGTAAACATAATCTTCGGAGTTGATGATTCCATTCGACCAATCTTCGAGATATACATTCACATCTACACCCATTTTGTCAGCTATCTCTATTTCTCTCAAAATGTCTGATAGATGTTCTTCGGGTGTTTTTCTTAATTGCTCAGTTACGTGTTTGTATGAGCCCTTTGTCAAAAGATTGAGCACATTGCAACCTGCATCTTTTATCCATTTGGATGATGCACCATTGTCCACAAATCCTAAGATTTCTATTTGATGTATCTTATCAATGGCTTGAGCCCATTTGGCAATGCGGCTCACAGTTTCAAATTCTCCATTGGAGACTCGTGCCGATGCTACTTCTATTCTGTTTACACCCAAATCGACCAACAAGAGGTGTGCAATACTCATTTTCTCTGATGTAGAAAACGATACACCCGATGTTTGTTCGCCGTCTCGGAGCGTTGTGTCCATTATTTCTATCATAGATTTTCAGTTTAGTCTTTGGGTATTAAAACAAAAAACATTCTCAGCGAGAGATATTCTTCTGATGGTGGTAGTGTAAAGTCGTAAGCTTTGCTCTGAACTTCCTCCCAGTTGTCATTATCTAGCAATACTTCACAGACTGTAATTTTACTATTAGAAAGTCCATAAAATATGCGTAGCCAATGCACATCTTTGGTAAATTGATGTTGATGTATTTCTGCGACAAACTGCTCAAACCATTCTAAAGGAAGTGGCTGAGGGGCTTGACCACGTATGCAGACATTGCTAAAAATGGCTTTGAAGTTTTGTCCTCCAATATTCCATTCTTCAACATTCACTTCTTCATCATGCTCTGAAGTGAAGAACGAAGATAGAAGCACATGGAATGAATTGGTCGTAAATTGAACAAAAGCATCATTAGCCGCTTCTTCGTCCGATTCACCAATTCCTACCGATGATTCTATAATACTTCTACCTTCGTCTATGGTGAGTATTACGTCTAATTTGAGAACGCTACCAACCTTGGATGGATGATTATGCAAAAACAACTGCGATGAAACTTGTTGCTCTGGAAAAATAATAATATTTTCGTGCAAAGCACATACTACGCCATGATGCTCATAGAGTTGTAGTAGAACTTGGGTCAGTTTCGTTTCTAGTGGTTCGAGATAATTTTCATCCATACAAAAGTGGTTTTATAGAATTCTTAAATCAATAGAGTGGTTTAGACTCGTATTCGTTTATTTTATCTTTATTAGTCAATAGAAAATCAATATCATCCAAGCCTTTTAATAGGCATTCTTTTTTGTAAGTATTGATTTCAAAGTTTTCAGATTTTCCATTTGCATTGTTTGTGATTGTTTGTTTTTCCAAATTGATCGTCAAACTAGCTTTAGGGTCTTTCTCTACAGCAGCAAATATTTCTGCTAGAAACTCTGGTGAAACAATCACAGGTAGAACTCCATTATTCAACGCATTGTTTCTAAAGATATCAGCAAAAAAGCTAGAAACAACAGCTTTGAAACCATATCCACCAATTGCCCATGCAGCATGCTCACGACTTGATCCACTACCAAAGTTTTTACCAGCTACAAGTATGCTTCCGCTGTAAGTTGAATTGTTTAAAACAAAGTCTGCTTTAGGACTTCCATCTTTGTTGTAACGCCAGTCAGCGAATAGATTATCTCCAAAGCCATCTCGTGTAGTTGCTTTCAAAAAACGAGCAGGTATGATTTGGTCGGTATCCACATTCTCTATCGGAAGTGGAACATATGTTGATGTTATTGTTGTAAATTTTTCCACGATTTTTCTTTTTTAAGGGATTGAACTTAGATACTTCTTGGATCTGTAATTTTACCAGTTACCGCTGCCGCTGCTGCTACCAATGGGCCAGCAAGGATTGTGCGTGCACCAGGACCTTGACGCCCTTCAAAGTTTCTGTTTGAAGTAGAAACTGCATATTTGCCCGCAGGAACTTTGTCATCATTCATAGCCAAACAAGCCGAGCATCCTGGTTGACGAAGTTCAAAACCAGCATCTGTAAGAATATCCAAAAGTCCTTCTTCTCTGATTTGTTTTTCTACCATCCAACTTCCAGGAACTAACCAAGCAGTAATATTGTCTGCTTTTTTCTTTCCTTTCACAAATTCAGCGAATACTCTAAAATCTTCG
>JASLEN010000369.1 GCA_030151105.1 Dysgonomonas sp. | reverse complement strand
CTATACCTATCATAAAGCTTAACTACAACTGGCATAGTCTTGATGCAAGGTCCACACCATGAAGCCCAGAAATCAACCAATACTACTTTTCCTTTACCCAAATGTTTAGATATGTTCTCAACCTCGCCAGAAAGATTTTTCATCTCGATTCCCTTGAATTCTTTCCCTTCACGCAAGTTACCTAAGCTCCAAACATATTGGTTCATCAAAGCTTTAACCTGTGTAGATTGCTGAAAATTATCAGTAGATGCAGCATATAACTTTTCCAAGTCTGAAACTTTAAAGCTAGAAGCATAAATAGTGAAGAAGAACTCACCTAATTCGTTCAATATATTAGTGCTCACAAAGTCATAAACTTCATTTTGCATCAATTGGCGTTGATCGTTAAACTCCTGCTCTAACTTCTGACTCATAGCATCATCAAGAGATCCTGAGCGATGCAGACTCTGAGCTTTTTCGAGAATAGCCTCTAGTGTAGTCTTATTCTTTATCTGAGCGTTTGAGAAATCTCTCAAAGCATCATTCTTCACTGTTCCAGACATCTGCGGAATATCTTGCATATCTAGTGTAATAGTTCCATGCTCTAGAATCACAATAGCCGTCACCTCATCATTTTCCTCTAGTGTGATATAACCTAGCGATAGAGATTTTTCGAGCACACCCTTCAAGCTAAACTTATCCCCATCTACCAATACACTATCTTTCTTCACAATATTATTTGTGCTTTTATAGTCTATCTCGTTAAGGTAAATAGTTAGCCCATCATAATACGAAGTTGGGAACTTACCATTGATGGTAAATTCCCTTTTCTCCTGACCAAAAGCACTTATAGCTAATACAAAAGCGACAAGTGCTAAAGTATATCTTTTCATTATTATTTCAATAACTCATCTAGTTTTTTCACAATAGCATCACCTCGTAAACGCTCTGCTACGATTGTTCCATCTTTATCAATCAATAAAGTATAAGGAATACCACCTACATTATAGGCACGAGCTGCTGGATCATCCCAACCTTTAAGATTCGAGAATTGAGGCCAAGTGATACCATGTTTTTTTGTAGTCTCAGACCAAGCCTTCTTATCTGTATCTAGCGATACACCTACGATTTCGAATCCTTTGTCTTTATACTCATTGTATGCTTTAATAACATTTGGCAGTTCCACAATACATGGACCACACCATGATGCCCAGAAATCAACTAAAACAACTTTTCCATTACCAGCAAAATCTGACAATTTTAGTTTTTTGCCATCAATTGACAAACCTTCTATGTCAGTAAACTTTTTGCCAACAGGACTAGCCTCTATCATTTTAGTTATTTGTGCAGCCACATCAACCATCCACTCTTGCTCTTTCACCTCTGCAGGGAATTTCTCTAACAATTTTGCAGCCTCATCCATCTCAAAGATAGAGTATGCCATTGAAAAGTAAAGCGCTCCCAATACATTATCAGTATTCGCTCTAATGAATGTTTGCATTGCTTCAAACTGCTCTTCTCTCTCTAAGCTTTCCATCTTTTTATCGAAAGCTGCACTCTTGTCATTGATAGGAGTTCCTTCAACAGTTGCTCTTCCCTCTGCTACAGACACCTTAATATCTCCTGGTTCTAGCACCACAAGCGCAAATATAGGAGGCATGCCATCTTGCTTAATATTAAGGAAAGAGATTGTAGGAGTTGCTCCTGCAATACCCTCTATCGAAAATTTACCATCAACAACCTTGGTAGAGTCTATCACTTTAGAACCCTGAGGATCTGAATACAGAACCACCTCTAGATTATCTCCTGCGTCTAGTGTTCCTGTGATTTTGTATGCATTTTTATCTTGACAAGACATAAATGCAAAAACTAGGACTAATCCTACTATTATTTTTTTCATCTTTTAATTTTGTATTTAGTTTATTTGAATAGTTCTGCCAATTTTGCATCTAGGTCAGCACCTTTTATTTGCTTATCTATAATTGTTCCATCTTTATCAATCAAAACGGTTTGAGGTAAACTAAAGATTGCATAAGTCTTACTCAGTTCACTCTCCCACCCTTTAAGGTCAGAGATATGTGCCCAAGTAGCATTTGATTTTTCGATACCAGCTTTCCACAAATCATTTTTATCATCTAGGGATACACCTACAATTTCGAATCCTTTGTCTTTGTATTTTGCATAAGCAGCTACTAGGTCTGGCATTTCAGCAATACAGTATGGACACCACGATGCCCAAAAGTCAACCAACACCACTTTCCCTCTACCAGCATAATCTGAAAGAGAAACCTCTTTACCTTCTGGATCAAATCCTTTAAGATCTGTAAACTTCTTGCCCACAGCGGTCACCTCTCTTGCAGCTATACCTTCTGACATTTTCACCATAGTAGGCAAACTTTTAAACTTGTCAGGAACTAAAGCGAACGTCTCCTTCATCTCATCCAATTGGAAACGATAAGCATTGGCCTCGAAAAGAGCAACTCCCAGCACATTACCAGCATTCTCTTTTACAAAAGCTTTTAGCAATTCTTCGTCTGCACCAGATTTCATT
>JASLEN010000336.1 GCA_030151105.1 Dysgonomonas sp. | reverse complement strand
AACAAGATGGCAAAGCTCCCTATATATAATGTAGAAGAAGGCAAGGAAGATATAGAAGGACAATATATAGCAAAATTAGGCTTCACTTTCTATGACAAAAAATATATTGATAGTACATTATACACTCCTATTTGGGAATGTAATATAGAAGATCATCTATCATCGAGCTACTCACTCGAAGAGTATGCAAGTTTTCATATTCCATTGATAATGATGCAGTATCCATATAGTGAGATTAAGTCAGAATCAAAATATTTTGTAAGTTTCAATAAGCATATCTATACAGGTATCCAATATGATGCTGATGATATGAGTTTGGTGAATGATGTAGATGCCAAATCTCCAGCTTTTTTAGCAGGAATCAGACCAGGCTACAAAATCAATAAACTAAATGGTAAGAATTTTAAATTTACCAAAGACGATATTACAAATGGATACAGACAATTTGTAGAAGATACAAAACCATACAGAGATATGACTACAAAGTTTGTAGGAACGGATGGCTACACAGACTATATGTATTGGAATGTTGGCTACTATCCAGAAATTGCAAAACAATTTAAGAAAGACGAGTATTTTACTTGTTTCTCTTATCTCTTTGATTTTGCAAAATATGTGAATCCTAAACCAAGCAGTTCACTCAGTATAGAGGCTTGGGATGGCGTGCAAAAGCGTGTATTTACAGTGCAGCCGCAGATAAGAGAATCGGTTACGCTGAAAGCATTTTAAGCGCTTTGCAAAAGAGAAAATAAAAAAATTATACACTTGAGAGCTTGCTCTCGTTTTAAATAAAAAAATGATTACAGTTTCAAATTTAAAGATGCAATTTGGCAAACGAGTATTATTTCAAGATGTGAATCTGAAATTTACAAGTGGAAATTGCTATGGAATAATAGGTGCAAATGGTGCGGGGAAATCAACTTTCCTAAAAATTTTGAGTGGTGAGAAAGATGCCACTTCTGGAAATTTCATGCTAGGTTCTGGCGAAAGACTCTCTGTATTGTCACAGGATCACTTTGCCTTCGACGACCAAACGGTAATGAACACCGTACTACAAGGACACACCACGCTATGGGATATCATGGCTGAAAAGGATGCACTATATGCAAAAGAGGATTTTTCGGATGCAGACGGAATCAAGGCTTCGGAGCTAGAAGAAAAATTTGCTGAAATGGAAGGTTGGAACGCCGAAAGCGATGCAGCCATGCTACTTAGTGGACTAGGTATCAAAGAGGATATTCACTATGCAAATATGGCAGACCTTAGTGGTAAGCAAAAAGTAAGAATCTTGCTTGCTCGTGCACTCTTTGGAAATCCTGACAACTTGCTACTGGATGAGCCTACCAACGACTTGGACATCGACACTGTGATGTGGTTGGAAAACTACCTTGCTAATACTGAAAACACAGTATTGGTAGTATCCCACGACCGTCACTTCCTAGACTCGGTGTGTACTCACACAGTAGATATCGACTTCGGAAAAATCAATATGTTCTCTGGTAACTATAGTTTCTGGTACGAATCTAGCCAATTAGCCCTTCGTCAACAACAACAGCAAAACAAAAAAGCTGAAGAGAAGAAGAAAGAATTGGAAGAATTTATTCGTCGCTTTAGCGCCAACGTTGCTAAATCGAAACAGACTACAAGTCGTAAGAAGATGTTGGAAAAACTCAACATCGACGAAATCAAACCATCTTCGAGACGCTATCCTGGGATTATCTTCACTCCAGAACGTGATCCAGGAAATAAGATATTAGAAGTAAATGGACTTTCAGCATCTATCGATGGTGAAATCCTGTTTGATAATATAAGTTTCAACGTAGAAAAAGATGAGAAAATCGTATTCCTATCTAAAGACCCTCGTGCATTGACTGCTTTTTTCGAAATTATCAATGAAAATCAGCAAGCTGACAAAGGCACTTATAACTGGGGACAAACCATTACAACGGCTTATCTTCCACTAGATAATGGAAATTATTTCAAAGACAACATCAATCTTATAGATTGGTTGACTCAGTTTTCGGAAGACACTAGCGAAATTTACGTAAAAGGATTCCTTGGACGCATGCTTTTCTCTGGCGAAGAGGTTCTAAAAATGGCTCCTGTGCTTTCGGGAGGAGAAAAAATGCGTTGTATGATTGCTAAAATGATGCTCAAGGATGCAAACTGCTTGTTGCTCGACTCTCCTACCAACCACTTGGACTTGGAGTCTATTCAAGCATTCAACAATACTTTGATCAATTTCAAAGGCAATGTATTGATGTCGTCTCATGACCACGAATTTATTAACACCGTTTGTAACAGAATCATTGAACTTACACCTAAGGGAACGATTGACAAATTGATGGATTATGATGAGTATATTACATCAGATGAAATAAAGGCATTGAAAGAGAAAATGTATTCGTAACTAGGCTCTAGTCATCTAAAATAGAGAAAAGGTTATTCCATATTCGGAATAACCTTTTTTATTCTATATACTTTCAATAAAAACAATAAAACTGAAACTTCTTCTACAGAATAAACAATAACAAGAAATCCAACACTCACAAATTCCTAGAATGACACAAATTATATGTTATCCAACATATAAGCACACATATCAAAAAGGACTTGCGAAAGAGAGAAAAGTAATTCCACCAAGCTCAGTTTATGCAGTGGAATGCTTTTTAAAAGATTTTATTTTGATCTAGTTTTGTCCAAAATTAAAACTGCTGACGCAAAATAAACATCTCACTTATTCTATGAAACAAATAACTCTACTAAGTGTTCTTGCTTTAACATTCTATTTTCAAAATTCACATAGCCAAGTCACCATTGGAGCCGATACTCCACCAGCACAAGGAGCAATTCTAGATCTATCTCCTTATCCGACTATGGACAAAGGCTTGGGGCTTCCGAGAGTAGAACTCAATGATATAAATAGATTGATGATAGGTGGAAAGCTTGTTAGCAAAGATGCTGATTCAGAATCAGTAAAACTAGAACATACAGGCTTATTAGTTTATAATATACATGAAGATATATGCGCAGAGGAGCCACTCTATGCAGCTCATCTCTATGTATGGGATGGTAATAAATGGGAAGGTATCAACACAGAACAAAGTAAAGAATTGGCTCCTACTGTAAAAAAATTAGTAGATGCCAGAGACCCTAACAATGTAGAAACTTATCTTACAGGGCAGTTTGGAAAAAAGAGATGGATGCTAGAAAATCTTAGAGCCAAAGTATGGGATCCTATTAGAGATGATTCGAAAGAAAAAAGTCAACCTCTTGAAGAGATTATTGGTCCTCGTATTACTGCTAAAAACATAGCAGCATGGGCTTACCCTAAGACTGCCAATTCAAGAGCAGGCAGCGATAGTGAAACCGATAATGATACTTGGTATGCAGCACGTCCCGATCTTGGATTACTCTACAATCATGATGCTGCAAGCTATTACAAATATGAAGACGCCAATAAATTTTCATATCCGCAAGAAGGTGGAGGAGAAAAAAAAGATGAGAAATACATACAAGGTATTTGTCCAAATGGCTGGCATTTGCCTACTGATAAGGAATGGACGGATCTCGAAATTGAACTTATTCAAAATACTCCTAAATATTCATACCTAAAAGAACCAATTGCTAAATACCTTGGTGATACTGATGGACTAAACTATAAAAATGATAATAGCCAAAGGCTTTACAGCAGAATAATCAATGGAGCAATGGAACATGGTAGAGGTACACTCCATGGTAAAGTAATGCGTGGACGTTGCGAAAGTTCAAAAGGATTGAGCAAAGGTGCTATCAAAAATGGTTTTGTTCTAACCCTAGCTGGACACGTTTACGGAGCTGCAGCAGGCAGTGAAAACTTTTATGGATTCAATGGACAAGCCTTTCTGTGGTCTAGCAGCCATGATAGTGGAACTAGTTTTTGGGGTAGAGGCTTATATGATGGAGCTGCAACTTTTGTAAGAACTCCATTTCAAGAAGATTTTATGCTCTCTGTACGATGTGTAGAGAATTAAAATATACACCTATTTTTTTAGTTAAAAAATGAGGAGCGTTGTTCGGCAAGAACAGCGCTCTTTCTTTTTTTGTAAAAGTTAGATTCAGCCAGACTTAATTATGTTAGAAAACATTATACATAGAACTCTCATTTATTTCTAGTATATTGCTTATAGAATATTTTGATAACAAATTTTTAGATATAAAACTAGACTATGAATAAAATAGCTACAGCAGAAGTTATAGAGTGGGCTAAACAGTTTCAGGCAAGAGCTAATGCAGAGTTGACACAGACAGAGGTAAAAGAACAAAAGAAGTTTGCTTCGCTTGTTCAGAACCCTGACAATAAAACACTTCTCTCCAAAATGCTTGATGAGTCATCTCAAATTAGAAATGATAAGAAGCTCTCTAATCGTATGAAACTTTTGATTGAGGAATATGGTGTGCCCGATTTCTTCAGTCCATTCGATCAGTTTCAGCTGAAGCTATTCACTAGTTTTGGATATCACTTTCACCCTATTGCCATCCCTCTTTTCAAGAGCAGATTGAGGCAAGAAACTGACAAAATTATTATCCCCGAAGAACGTCCAGCATTGACTAATCACTTGAAGAAAAGATGGGATGCTAAGATTGGGCAAAATGTAAACCTCTTGGGCGAAGTTGTTTTAGGTGATCAAGAAGCAGCGAATAGATATCAGCACTATTTAGAAGCGTTGAAAGAACCAGATATCAATTATATTTCTATTAAATTATCTGGAATTTATGCGCAAATTCGCTCGTTGGGCTATGCGCAAAACAAAGAAGAACTTTGCAAATTGGTTGCTAATATTTTCCAACAAGCAATTGATTATCCATACATCAATCATGAAGGAAAAAGTACGCCCAAATTTGTAAACCTAGATATGGAGGAATACAAAGACACAGAAATTACACTAGATGTGTTTACGACTGTGCTTTCGATGCCTCAATTCAAGAATTATACAGCAGGTATAGTAATACAGGCCTACCTCCCTGATGGAGCACTACTACTTGAAAAGCTACTCAAGTTTGCAAAGAATCGCTATGCAGATGGTGGTGCTCCATTAAAGTTCCGATTGGTAAAAGGAGCTAACTTACAGATGGAGAGCATTATTTCGTCACTCAGAGGTTGGCTGTCTCCAATTTTCTCTACCAAAGTAGATGTAGATGCCAATTATATGCGCATACTAGACATTGCGATGCAACCTGAAAATGCAGAGGCTCTGCATATTGGCGTTGCTTCTCACAATTTCTTCACCATTGGATACGCATACCTATTGAGCGAAAAAAATGGAGTCCAAGACCACGTCACCTTCGAAATGTTGGAAGGTATGGCTAACAACTTACCAAGGGTGCTGCGCAAGATGGAGAAGCAAATCATTCTCTACACCCCTGTTGTCAGAAAAGAGAACTTCTTAAACGCTGTGTCTTATCTAGTTAGAAGACTTGATGAAAATACAGGAAAAGACAACTTCTTGACCTACACTTTCGACCTCAAAGTAGATAGTAAAGAATGGGACTTCCTTAAGAATCAATTCATTGAAGCAGATAATAGAAAACAAGCACTGCAAGCGAAAGCCAACAGAACTCAAAATAGACTGGAGCCAGCAGTTCATCTTTCGATTGATACATTTAAGAATGAACCTGATACAGATATAGATCTTTCTGCAAATAGGAAATGGGCTTTAGATATTCTAAAGAAATGGAAATCTGAAGTCACAGATCAAAACTTTGTCGTTCCTGTTCAAATAGGTGACAGAGAGGAGCTGACTGAGAATAAGCGGAAATATCATGACCGAAGCAGAGACGATAAAGTAACGTTTTGTGAAGTTAATTTATCTAGTTTAGACCAAGTTAAAGAAATAGTAGAAATAGCAGAAGCAGACAAGTCTGGCTGGCGGAACTTAGATTTAGCCAAACGCACAGAGATTCTTCACCAAGTAGCTACAAATTTAGCAAACAAACGTGGCGAACTCTTAGGCTGCATGGCTGCAATTACAGGAAAAGCATTTATGGAAGGAGATGTAGAAGTTTCGGAAGCAATAGATTTTGCTAGATTTTACCCTCTTTCAATGAAGAAATTTGAAGAATTTAATACAGTTTCTCACAAAGCCAAAGGGACTATTTTGGTCATTTCTCCTTGGAACTTCCCACTTGCAATCCCCGTAGGAGGAGTTGCAGCAGCTCTTGCCTCGGGCAATACAGTAATTCTGAAACCTGCAACTGTAGCCATGCCCATAGCTTGGGAGTTTGCAAAATGCTTTTGGGATGCTGGTGTTCCTAAAGAGGCTTTCCAAGTGGTTTGTACTGCTGACAGACAGTCTTTAAGCTATTTGACAAGTCATCCAAATATCAAACATACTATTCTAACAGGAGGAACAGATACTGCATTCGACTTGCTGAAAGCCAGTCCACGTACACCTCTATCTGCTGAAACTGGAGGAAAGAATGCTATTATTTTGACAGAAAGTGGAGATCAAGATCATGCAATACTAAATATTGTAGCATCTGCTTTTGGAAATGCAGGACAAAAATGTTCCGCTTGTTCTCTCCTCCTTGTTGAGAAAGGTATTTACTACGATGAAGCATTTAAGAATAAGTTGAAAGATGCTGTAACAAGTATTAGAACGGGAAGTGTTTGGAATGGAATTAACATTGTGGGGCCAATGATTACCAATCAGAATGATAAATTACTGTATGCAATAGAGCATTTAGAGCAAGGAGAATCATGGCTAGTAGAACCCGAATTTGTAGATGAAAAAAAATACATCTTAAAGCCTTCTGTCAAATGGGGAGTTAAGCCCAATAGCTATACCTTCAAAAATGAATTATTTGCACCCTTACTTGCTGTTGTCTGCATAAATAGTTTGGAGGAGGGTATTAAGATTGTAAACTCTTCAGAATATGGATTAACATCTGGACTTCAAAGCCTTGACGAAAATGAGATTGCATTGTGGAAAAGCAAAATCGAGGCAGGAAACTTATATATTAATAGAGGAATTACAGGAGCAATTGTTGATCGTCAACCATTTGGAGGTATGAAGCGCTCTGCATTTGGGGGAGGAATAAAGGCAGGAGGAGTAAATTACGTTTCATGCTTTGTTGAATTTGCAGAGAAAGAAATAGCGGAGACCAATGAATCGAATCACGCTCTTGCTAATTTATTGATCGAAGAAAAAGACAAAAACCGATTAAACTATGCCTATAAGAGTATAGCAAAGGCTTGGCAAGAGGAATTCTCATTGGAACGATTGACTCAAAAGCTAAATGGGGAGAAAAATACATTCCGATATCTTGCGCTCAAAAATTGTGCATTGCGAGTTCTCGAAAGTGATAATATCGTAGATGTTCTAATCATAATGTTAGCATCAAGTACGGCTAAAACTCCGTTAACAGTTAGTGTAGGTTCTAAAGATACTAAGCTTTCTATATTGGAAAAGGCTTCTAAAATACTAGATAATATCACGTTGCGCTTTGATGATAAGACATCCTTTCTGGATAGCATGATCAACTATGATAGAATAAGGACTTGTACACCTCATTTCTCTGATAACTTCTACAAAACGGCTGCGGAATTAGGATTACATATTGCCAATCAGCCACCTTTGGTAGAGGGCAGATTGGAACTATTACACTATCTGAAAGAACAAAGCATTACACATGAGTACCATAGGTATGGAAGTGTATTTGGACAAGAATAATAATTAAAAATAAAAAGGCGAATCGTTAAGATTCGCCTTTTTATTTTAATGAGCTAGTTCAATTTATTGTGCTTTTTGCAAATAAGACACTAGCATCCATACTTTTTTCTCTTGCTCTGTCAAGTATTCAGTCATCAAGTCAGCAGTTACATCATCGTCACCTGCTACTTCAGCTACAATTCTCTCTTGCGCAATTACTACTTTGTACGCAGCAAGAACACCTTCAACTGCTTCTATTGGGCAATTTACTTCGCCAACTTCTTTTACCTTAGAGATTTGTAAGTACTTGCTAAATTGATTTTCAGGTACACCACCCAAAGTCAAGATACGTTCAGCTACTTCATCTATTTGATCTGCAAGTTCTGTATAAATACTTTCAAATTCCTCATGAAGGGCAAAGAACTGACTACCTTTGATATTCCAATGATAGCCACGAGCATTCATATAGAATACATGAAAATCTGCTAATAGTTGTTGTAACTCTTTAACTGTTTTTTGTGCTACTTGAGCATCCAATCCAATAATGTCTAATGTTTTCATAATTGTTTTTTATTTATTGATTAGTTATTAATCTTTCATAAAGATAATCAATTAAAACAACAAAAACAATAAATAGAATCTATCAACAACCAAAGATAACAGCTATAATACTAGATTGATCATAAATAGAATCTATTATGATTATTTCTCATAGTTTTTATTTATTTCGCTCTCTCAACGCACAATATTCCCCGATACCCCAGTCACCCTCACCAGAAAGCATGGAGTCTCTATATCCCAAGAAATAAAGAACCCCATCTAAACCAACTGTTGACAATGAATGTTTTGCATTCGCTTTCACCTTTGGTTTAGCATGAAAAGCAATTCCAAGTCCAGCTATTCCGAGCATTGGCAAGTCATTCGCTCCATCACCTACAGCCACTGTTTGACGAATATCAACCTTTTCTACTTGAGCCAATAGGCGCAATAACTCAGCTTTACGCTTGCCATCAACAATATCACCTACATAGTTTCCAGTAAGTTTACCATCTTCTATCTCGAGTTCATTGGCATATACATAATCAAATCCGTATTTATCTTGCAGGTAATTACCAAAATAGGTGAATCCTCCCGAAAGAATTGCCAACTTGCAGCCACTCTTTTTCAAGATACGAATCAAACGAACCATTCCTTCTGTGATAGGTAGGTTTTCAGCAATTTCTTTCATCACCGATTCGTCTAAGCCTTTTAAAAGACTTACTCGTTTTTTGAAACTCTCCGAAAAATCAATTTCACCACGCATAGCAGCCTCTGTAATTGCTTTTACTTGCTCCCCTACTCCTGCACGCTCTGCCAATTCGTCTATCACTTCTGTCTGGATAAGTGTAGAATCCATATCGAAACATACCAAACGGCGCATCCGACGATACATACTTTCTTCTTGAAAAGCAATATCAATGCCCTGCTCTGTTGCCAATCGCATAAAGTCTTCCTTCACCTTTTGCTCGTCATCCACCTCATGTTCGCTTCTTATTGCAAGTTCAACACAAGATCTATTCGGACGATAGGCTTTATTCAAAGGTACACGACCTGTTAGTCGAGTTATCTTCTCGATATTCATTTTATACTTAGAAGCCACTTTTGCTGCCGCCGAGATATCTTCTGGAAGCAATTCTCGCCCTAGTAAGGTTACGATATATCGTTTTCTAATACCTTGCAAACATACCCAATCATCGTATCGCTCCAGACTAATAGGACTAAAACGCACCATAATACCTATCTCGGTAGCTTTGAATAGCAAGTCTTTTATCACCTCTCCAGCATTTTCGGCTTCGAACATGATAGCCAGCGAAAGCGTGTGATGTATATTTGATTGACCAATGTCAAGTATAGTTGCTTTGTGCTTTGCCAAGACCTCAGTCATGGCTGCCGTCACCCCTGGTTTATCTTCACCAGAAAGATTGGCTAATATAATTTCGCTCTTTTGTTCCATTTCTCAAACTCTAGATGTACGAAGCTAAATAATCTACTTAATCGAAATTAAGCAAGAAGATGAGCAATGGCTTGCTCTATTTTTTCAGCCCCAAACTGATTAATGATTGATTGCTTTAATTCAGCAATATTATCGTTACACAAGTTGCCAATACTTCCTTCATGGGTATGATTGACTGTTTTGTCGTGTTCAAATTTGCCAGCCTCAATATCTAAACCCACTTGCTTATAAGCATCACGGAAAGGCTCTCCTTCTAATACAAGACGATTAACCTCCTCAACACTAAAGATGTGAAGGTATTTATTATCATCCAATATATGCTCATTTACCTGAACCTCAGCCATCATACGTGTTACCATCGAAATAATATCATTTATTTCTTCAAATGCAGGAATAAATATTTCTTTAGTCAACTGCATATCACGGAAATATCCCGATGGAAGATTATTGGTAATCATTATTATCTCCGAAGGCAAAGCTTGCAATCTGTTGCATTTGGCACGAGTAAGCTCAAATACATCTGGATTCTTTTTATGAGGCATAATGCTCGATCCAGTTGTATATTCATCTGCCAACTTGATAAAGTTGAAATTCTGCGAAGTGAACATACAAGCATCAAATGCTAACTTAGACAAAGTAGCAGCAATGCCAGCGATAGCCGTTGTTACGATACGCTCCATCTTTCCACGCCCCATCTGTGCATAAACTACATTATAATTCATGGAGTCGAAGCCGAGTAGATCGGTAGTCATCTGTCTATCAAGCGGAAAAGATGACCCATATCCTGCTGCTGAGCCTAACGGATTGCGATTGACAATTTTGTAAGCCCCCAAGAGCAATTGTAAATCATCTACCAAGCTCTCTGCATAGGCTCCAAACCATAGTCCAAAAGATGATGGCATGGCTATTTGCAAGTGTGTATAACCTGGCATCAATACATCTTTATACTTGTTACTTTGCGAAAGAAGTACATCAATCAATTGATTGGTAGAAGCTACAAGATGATGAATCTCATTTCTTGTAAACAGTTTTAAATCGACTAGCACTTGATCATTTCTCGAACGTCCACTATGAATTTTTTTGCCCACGTCACCCAATTTGCGAGTGAGCATCAATTCCACCTGAGAGTGTACATCCTCTATCCCTTCTTCTATTTCAAATTTGCCATCAATAGCAATTTGATAGATGTTTTTCAACTCAGCCAACAGAACAGGTAATTCCTCTTTTGTCAATAAACCAATGGACTCCAACATCGTAATGTGAGCCATAGAGCCTAAAACATCGAAGGGCGCTAAATGAACATCAAGTTCACGGTCGCGCCCTACTGTATATATTTCCACACCTTTGTTTACTTGTGTAGATTTTTGCCAAAGTTTCATTCTACTTTTTCTATTATTCTAAATTTGCTCTTTTTGCAACTATTTCGTCGTAAGGAAACATTGCCAACATCTCTGCCACTTTTTCTATTCCCTCTGTCAACGGCTTTGACACCATTGGTTTGATGAATACATTGAGATCTGCCTTGATTGTCAATTTCAGTTTAGTCTCTTTCTCAGCCGATTCCTTCAACTGAATCCACATATAGATTTCCATAGGTAGTTGCATTCCTTGAAACTTGATAGTATCATTTTCAATTCTATCAATTATCTGAAATTTAACATCACCCACAGGAGAAACATTAACTGTACATGAGTCTCTATCGAACGAAAAGTTTTTAACCTTATCTGCTGGGATTTTATCCTTCACCAGTTCTAAGTTGGTCAGGTCAGACAAAACCGCATATATATCAACCACTCCATGTGGAATGGTTTTTACTTCACTTGTAAATTCAGTCATTGTTATACTCTTGTTATTTCCAAGTATCTGGAGACTTTCTCCACTCTCTCAATGTTTCCAACTCGTCTTCTGCAATATAGTCGATGCGCAATGCTTCTTCCAAAATTGCCTCGTAGTTAGTCAATGTAATCAATTTAACATTTGCTTTTTCTAAGCTTTCTTCCGCAACAGGGAAACCATAAGTAAAGTTTGC
>JASLEN010000274.1 GCA_030151105.1 Dysgonomonas sp. | reverse complement strand
TGTAAATGTAATTTCTATTCTTAACACCCACCATCGAGTGATCTTGATCGGGCATAACAAACATATCAAACTGCTTGCCTGCATTAATCAATGCATTTGTATATTCCATTGTGTTTTGAAAATGTACATTATCATCCGCAGAACCATGAATAACCAACAGATTACCCTCCAATTTATTTGCCAATTCAATAGCTGATCCTTTGGCATATCCTACTGGGTTTTGTTGTGGAGTGCGCATAAAACGTTCACCATACACTGTATCATAATATTTCCAATCTGTGACTGGAGCAATTGCTACACCAGCCTTGAAAACTCCATTTCCACGGCTCATGCTCATCAACACGTTATAGCCTCCATAACTCCATCCCCAAATTCCTAATTTACTAGAATCTACATAAGGAAGATTAGCTACTTGTCTTGCAACTGCCACCTGATCGTCAGACTCATAGATTCCCAGATTCATATACGTACATTTTCTAAAGTCTTCGCCTCTGGCACCTGTACCTCTTCCATCTGCTGCTACTATAATATAGCCTAACGATGCTGCATAATGCTCCCAATCTATACCAAATCTATCAACAACTGTTTGAGAATTAGGCCCGCTATATTGAGTCATAATAACAGGATATTTTCTTCCACTATTGAAGTTTGTTGGTTTTATAACATATCCATTTAGTGGTGTGCCATCTGCAGCTTTGAATGTTGTGAACTCTTTAACAGGCATTTTCACAGCATTAAGCGAAGCTATAAGCTTTTGATTGTCTTCTAAGACACGCAAACGTTTGCCAGTATTTCCATCATGCATAGTCACAAAATTAGGACTGGTGACACTACTATGAATATTGAAATAATACTTGCCACGGTTGCTAAAGATAGCACTGTTTGTTCCATCCTCTTCCGATAGTTTTATAGTTGCACCTTTCAACAAGTCTGTCTTGTATATTTCTCTACGCAGTGGACTGCTTGCTGCTGCTTGATAGAATATTGTATTTCTATCTGGATCAACAGCATAAAGACGAGTAACATCAAAATTACCATGTGTCACTTGCTTCTCTTGCACACCATTCTCATTATATAAATAGATATGCGTAAATCCATCTTTCTCACTTAAATAAGTGAATTTATTTCCGAAAAATTGTATCCCTTTCAATAGTTCAGAATCAATATATCTTTCGTTTTTTTCTTGCAAAATACTACGAGCAACCAAGCTTCTAGCATTAGCAGAATACATTTCAAAATGATTTTGCTCTCTGTTCAATGTCATCACAGCTAGATTATCTCCAGTAGGAAAAAACTCGATGCGAGGAACATACTCTACTTGCTGAGGCAACTTTACCTCTTTGATAGTCTTAGCATCTATATCAAACACCATACATTGAATAACTGAATTATCTTCGCCTGTTTTAGGATAATTGAAAGTGAAGAAGTCTGTATATAATCTATTGTTGAACAATTGCATAGTATATTGTCTCACTTTAGACTCATCGAATCTAACGAATGCTAAGAGATTATTCTCTGCCGAAAAATCCATTATACTCGTTGTCCCAAATTCCTCTTCGTAAACCCAATCAGTAGCACCATTTATAATTTTATTCAATGCTCCATCTTTTGTTACTTGAGATTCCGTATCAAAATCAAACTTCACTAGCCAAATATCATTATCTGCTACATAGGCCAACATACGTCCATCTCTCGAAAATTTAGGAACTGATTGTTTCTCCGAATTATAAGTCAATTTCTTGATCATATTTCGGCGAATATCATAATTGTATAAAACAGCCTTGAAGGAATGACGATAGATTTGTTCCGAGTCATTATACACTAGAATGCGCTTTTCATCTGGACTTACAATAAATCCTTGAAAGGAATCAAGTGTACTTTCTCGTGCTGTTTTTGTATCAAAGATTACTCCAACTACATTTCCTGTCTTATACTCATATTTTATAATTTGGGTGCGTGCTGCATTTGCCTGATAATAATATTCTCCATCAGGTGATGAATTTACAGGTGCTACACCTCGTTGTGCATACTTTCCGCTATTAATATCATTTAGAGATAGTTCTTGAGCCGTTATCCCCAAACACAAGAACATTAAAAGCAATAAGCTAAGTGTTTTCTTCATGTGATTTTATATTTGTTGTTTTCACAAATATAATCAATTTAAATAGTTCGCCTATCAATATCTAACAGCAAGACCAGAAATTATGGTAGAGAATCGACTCATATCATTAAACCTTAGCTTACATTTGTAGTCAGAAGCATATAACCAAAAATAAATGAGAATATGAAAAAGATAATTGCAATACTTATACTCGTCCTAACATTGAGCTCATGCGCTGGCACAATGAATCTAGGCAGCAAGGTGAAACAAGTTGAAATAGGCATGTCGAAACATGAAGTAATTTCCAAATTAGGGAAATCGTACGATGTGAAAGGTGCAGTAAAAACTCCTGATGGGACACTGGAAACGATCAACTATTATGATTCACTTTACGGATATAGCTACATCTTCAATTTCTTGAATGGAGATTTAGTAGAATGGTATTATGAGCCAGCAGCTCCTCAGACTAACAATGAACATCACCATCACTAATGGAAATAAAAAAAATCCTCATTTACTTTTGTAAGTGAGGTTTTTTTATTTTAAATCTTATTTTGACAGTTCTTCTTTTTCTTTCAACAATTTGTAGAAATATAATGATTCTTTGAGTGTTGTGACTTCATCTTCTGAAAGTTCCCAAACTACATTTTTAAGAGCTCCCATAAATGTAACTTTCACACCCTCCGAATTTGTTACTGTATTCAACATCTTAATATTGTCTTGCGTAGGTGGCAAATCTAACCACTCATTAACTGATGTTGTTACTTTTCTTTGCAGCAGGCCATCAGTACCTTCTATAATCAAAGCACGGTCACTTTGCGAAGTCTGAATTAAGACACGCTTTAATTCTATTTCCTCTTCTCCCGAATAGCGTATAATGGTTCTATGAAATGTAAAGCCATTAGGTTGAACACCAATATAAATATAGAATCCATTCGATTCTAAATTCTCTGGTTTATTGAGATGATCTATATATGCTACGCCATTGCCATCCTTATAAAGCGAGAAATGTGTTTGCATTTCTTTGATTTCTCCATCCAGTTCCGATAGCATTTCTCTTGCTGCTTCATTCTTCGGCTCAACCTCTCTCACCTCTCCTTCTTCACCAAAAACACTTTCAATAATTCTAGCAAAAAATCCTTTTGGCTCTTCTTTAGATTGAATCTGTTTAGAAATAATATAAACCTCTTCTTTAGGTTGATCTTCATCTTCGAGAGGCCTTGCTGGCACATCAGCAAATGAAGAGTTTAGATACTTTTCATACTCCCTAGCGAATGTCTCATCATCCATTTCTTCTATTTCCTCTGCACTGTACAAAGGCAATGCTGTATCACGATCTAGACCAAGTTCTATTTTATCAGAGATAACAGAGTTAACCTCACGAATAGGCTGATCCTCAGTCAATACATCATAGAGTAAAACACCGCCACCTATGAATATATAGGCTACTATTGCAGACGTCAATATCCACAATCCTTTTTTAGCTTTTGGCTTTTTCTCTTGCATTCGTTAGTCTCTTATAAAATCTTAGTCTTTTCAAACACAAATATATGTAATATATACCAATTGCAGATAACTTTAAATAGACTTTATCACATCAAGACAACCTTCTTGAATACATTAGAAAGATCATATTTCGGTAGAAAGGCAAAAATGTACTCCTTTTGCTTTTGCATCTTCAAAAATCTTTAGTGCTGAAGGATTATCTGGAATTATATATGACATACAATCTGTCAACATATAAATTCTATTGCTCAAATGAGGTGCGTATGTTAACAAATCATTCAATGAATTTGCCACACAAAAATCGGCAGCTTCGCCTACAATTAATATTCGGTCAAACTCTCCTAGCTTTTCAATAAGTTGTAGATTTAGCAAAGTCGCCTTTACATCGGGATATTCAACAGCTGCTTTGAACAAACTATAATGTTCAGTAGCTTGATACATCCCTTTGTTTACTAATTCATAAGATTTACCTGTCTCTGTAGTCCATCTCGAAATACTATCAAAAACTTTCTCATCTACACTCCAGCCTTTTGTGCCTATGATGCAATGAGGAGGCCAAATTGTACAAACTCCACCAGATTTTTCTAATTTGGTAAGATAGTCTATAGCTACATCACGATTATATTGTGGTATCCATTGTCCAGATTCAATGTCTTTTCTCAATATTTGAGAAAAAAGGTTAGGATGCTTGCCTTCTTTATTTTTCCAATAGACCTGATGAGCAACATGCACAGGCTGATGAGAGTCCATGCTCATTATTATATGATCTAAACTCTGCTGATTCCTTTCGATTAATTCACTGATTCGAGATGTATCTTCATTAGCACCATTCACATAGAGTGCGCCTTTAAGATCGCAAAAGTCATATTGCAGATCAATTCCTAATAGTACAGTTTTCATTGAATACTTATTTCTGATTATCAATTCTAAAGATAATAAATTGACACAAATTCTTGTAAATTCACTAAGCCCAGAAAAATATAGTGACACTGTGTGTTATTTTTGCTTCTGAATTGTCTTTTTCAGAGTCTGACTTATTAGGTTACCTTTTTTTCTACTTATACAAGATGTACAAAGTGCCCTAACAGATCTGAACGATGTTTCACCATCTTCTTCATACTGCACTCCTAACTTTTGGTAATAGACACTTTTATCATTATTTAACTCAACGTGCCATTCACCACCAGTGTGTTTGATATGAGTTTCACCAACATAGAGTGCCAACAAATCTAGCACATCTTCTTCTTCTCGTAAATCTGTAGCTACATCATATTGTTTTAGTATCCATTTCTCCAATTCATCAAGAGAATCAATACTAAAATCGAGTTTCAATTTATTTTTTTGAGCAAAGTCTCCTGTTATAGTTTGCAACTTAGTTGGAATTTCTTTCAACCAATTTTCAAAAGACTCTTTTGTGTAATCCATATTATACTTTCTTTTTTGTGTTCGACTTGTATGTATAAGCTTAATTTAATAAAAAATAGTTTAGCGTCCCATTCTTATCTATGAATATATCAACATCTTTACAGATATCTGTACCAAACATACACAATTTTGCTCCGAATATAATAGAGTTCTGCCCTACTTCTTTCAAAGAAAAGCTCTGCAATTGATAATCTTGATCTCTCACATCACCTATAACACATTCAAAATCAAAAATATTTATGGTCTCATAAGCCACAATACTAGTACTATCGGAACGCTGAATATTTATCAATACCGATCTGTCTATCTTGGGAACTTCTTGCATTGATATATCTTCATTGCAAGTCAATGGGACTAATGCTGTATCAATATGCTCGCTAACTCTATAGAAAACCTTAAAATCTCCTATTACTGTATCTACCGTTATGGAATCACCCATTTGCGTAGATAATACTTCACACGTCTCAGCATTAGACAAAGACCTAGTTTGTGATGAATCCGAAAATTTACATGCACAGATCAGGACAAGTAGCATTAAATAAATTATAGTATAATTGAGATATTTCATAGTCAAAATTTGATTACAACATCCTAACAAAAGAACGAATAATTAATCAGATGAGAAGAAACATTATTACAATAAATCATTTTATATAATAATCCACAACTATAGGCACAATAGCCTCAACAATAGATTCCCCGATAAATTCGGCAATACCAGCCTATCGAAGAACAAGATATTTACTAAAATTCTTTTTTATTCAATCTAATATTTCTTACCTTAGCCTCAACAAATTTAGCATAACAACCACTAATTGCACAAAACTTATGAGTGAATTCCTTGCATTCATTTTGTCTGGTAGAATAGAACGATTTGAAAGTAATTTCAATCAGAGACTATACTATTTTCTAAAAATAGTGTATTATTCAATAGCTATAATATTTACAATAGGCATTGCACATGAAGTCATAATATTTCTTCAGTCAGACTCTATTGATGATACTGTCATAGGAAAAATCAATGTCAGTTTAGATCAGGAGACACTTATCTACAACTTTCTATTTTCACTAATATTTCCCATATACGCAGCCTATACTTTATGGTATTGTCAAGTTAAATTTAATCACAAAAAAGTCAGCCTTAGTTTATCACTTATTATCGCTACAATAATATGTATTCTAGTAAAGCCCTATAATATCATACCTAAGGTCGCTGATTACAATCTCACAATATTCTTATTCTTACCCGTCATTGCTACAGCCTTTTATCTCATATTATCAAACGTATTCACCTACAAGATGATACTAAGGGGAAAAGATATTTGGCAAAAATATAGGTTATTATTTACCTACCTTTATGTTTTATTGTTTATCTTGTTCATGCTATATTACAGTGAGGCTCAGCTTCTAAATATTATTGTAGTTATCATATCTTCTGCATTCCTTGCACTTATGCTGATTTACGTAAGAAGGCTATTAGGATTCTATTATGCTATAATATTACACTATATATTAACAATACCTGTAATACTAGCAACAGGGTATATGCTATTTAATAATGCTTTATAATATCATTAGATAAAATGACTAGTAAAATAAAAAACTGGAAAGTTCTAAACTCATCCTATCTCAATAAGTCGCCGTGGGGCACTCTACGTGTGGATCATGTGCAATTGCCCAATGGAGCTGAAATACCTAATTTTTACATTCACGAATATCCTAATTGGATCAATGTAATAGCTATAACAAAAGAAAAAGAGTTCATATTTGTTCGTCAATATAGACATGGACTGCAAGCTGTGGACTTTGAGTTAACAGCTGGCGTATGCGATGAAACAGACAAAAACCCGTTGGAATCAGCCAAACGAGAACTTTTTGAAGAAACAGGTTACGGAAATGGAAATTGGGAAGAACTATCTGTAATTTCTGCTAATCCTGGAACGCATACCAATTTATGTTATTGCTTCTTAGCTACAGAGGTAGAAAAAATAGGCGAACAACATCTTGAAGAAACTGAGGACTTAGAAGTAGTTTTCTTAACTTTGGAAGAGGTTTTAGAACTTTTACGCAATGACGAGATTAAACAAGCTATGCATGCTGCTCCTCTGTGGAAATACATAGCATCGAATAATTTGTTCTAATTGGATAAAATAACATTCAAAGTTGAGCGTTTAGTCTATAAAAAGAGAGAAGATGAAAAAAACAATTATACTAAAACTAGTACTATCACTTTCGTTATGTTCTGTTTTATCAAGTAATGCTCAGGACGTGAAGATTGATCGATTTGATAAAGAACTATATAACTATATTAAATCACCAAGTGAGGAACTTTCAACAAGTTTAATGAGCAAACATTTAAATCTTATAGACGCACTCTCGCAAACTATCAGCTCCAATTCTCAAAAGCCAGCTTTGGAAACATTGCGAAGTTATTTTTCTCATCCAGCTCTTACTAATATTTATGCAGATGTAGTAAAGCAATACGATGACCTTAGTTCGTATGAAAAAGAACTAGCCTCTATGGCACATAGAGCAAAAAAAGAACTTAAGATCAATAGCACTCCAAACTTTTCCGTTCATGTGTCAGGATTTAAAGAAAACAGCATCTATATAAATAACACAATATCCCTTTCCATCGACAAATATATGGGAAAGGATTATGTTCCCTATCGTAGATATTTCAGACCCTATCAATTACAACAGATGCAATCTCAGATGATTGTTAAAGACTTCACAAGAGCTTGGTTAATGGCTGATTATATAAAAACGGAAACTACACAAGGCGATATGCTTTTCGAAATGATCGAACACGGGAAGTTAATCTATGCACTATCTATACTTCTGCCACAGCATTCGGAAAATGAGCTAATGGCTTACACGAACGATGAGTTAGATTGGTGTACCAACAATGAAAAGAAGGCGTGGGAGTCTATTGTAAAACAAAATCATTTATATACTACTGACAAGCAAGTCATCTACAATTACTTCAATGAAAGTCCGTTGTCTAATAAATTTCTAAATGGTGCTCCTGGGCAAGTAGGTGCTTGGATAGGCCTGCAAATTGTGAAACAATATGCTAAAAATAAAAAACAAAATCTATTAGACATTATCAGAGCTGACTATAAATCAATTTTGAAAGAATCTAAGTATAAACCCTAACACAACATACCTTGTTATCCACAATATGATAATCAAAAGTCATTGTTAATAACTTTCCCTTATCTAAGTATTTTCATACATAAAACATCCTACACTGTCACAAGTCGATATATCACCTTACAACACAATGTTAACAACTATATATTTCTTGTTAATAAGATTGTCAATAAAATAGATATTTACTGTAAAAAACATACCCGGCTTCGTTGATAACTCTCACAGGTTGTTCATAACCATATAATAAATTGTTGACAAGTGATCACTTCTATGTTGATAGCTATAAAGCTTTTAGCAGTCTTTCTATTTCATTAAGCACTATCTTTGTCTCATGTGATCATCCCTACATATTAATAAATGACAACAGGCAACAAAAAATATAACAATCGAAAACAAAAAGACAACTCCATTTCAACTGAAATGGGCAAAGTTCCACCACAAGCTAGAGAGCTTGAAGAAGCTGTTTTAGGAGCATTGATGTTAGAAAAGGACGCTTACTCGCAAGTAAGTGATATATTAAAGCCAGAGAGCTTTTATGACCCCATACATCAAATTGTTTATAAA